>JAKALQ010000076.1 GCA_021824095.1 Actinomycetes bacterium | reverse complement strand
GGACCACGTCTCCATGGGCTGGTCGGCCGCGCGCAAGCTGCGACGGGCCATCGACAACCTGCGCCAGGTCATTGCCATCGAACTCATGGCCGCTGCGCGGGCGATCGAGCAGCGCGCGCCGCTCGCGCCCGCACCAGCGAGCGCTGACGTCATCGCCGCACTGCGCACCGTCGTCCCAGGTGGCGGCCCCGATCGCTTCCTCGCACCCGAACTGGCGGCCGCGGCGCGATTCGTTGCCTCCCATCGCTGGTGAGCCGTCCGTAGGCTGTGGCCATGGACCTCACCCGCGCCGCATACCAGGCCACTGCCGGCGGGCCGCTCGACGTCGATCGTGCCTTCTACGACGCCATCGCGCAGGACGGCGGCCGGGAACTCGTCGACTCGTTCGTCGTGCCGATTCGCAGCGGTCGGGCCTGGACGGTGCCCGCCGGGCACGTGTGCCGCATCGTCACGATTGAGGGCCCGCAAGTCGCCGACCTCAACCTGTGGAACGCAGGCGATCCCCGTGAGCGCCTCTGGGCATCACGGACCCGACAGTTGCAGGCCGCCCACGTGTCGACCTACAGCCGGCTGTGGTCGAACCTGCCGTTCCTGCGACCGCTCGTCACCATCACCGCCGACTCGCTTGCCGGCTACGGTGTCGACGCGGAGGGGGGCCGAATCCACGACCTGCTCGGCACCCGGTGCGATCCGTACGTCAATCGCATGCTCACGGGCGAGGACTTCGACTACCACTGCCACTCCAACCTCGTCCGTGCGGTGCTGCCGCACGGGCTCACCGAGTTCGACGTGCACGATGTGCTGAACGTCTTCCAGTGCACCGGGCTCAACGACGATGACCAGTACTTCATGAAGGCCTGCCCGGCGAAGCGGGGTGACTTCTTCGAGTTCTTCGCCGAGATCGACATCCTCGCGGCGCTCTCCACCTGCCCGGGTGGCGACCTGTCGGTGCCCCTGTGGGGACCGGATGCACACGATCCGATCGAGACCTGCCACCCCCTCGGCATCGAGGTCTGGCGTCCCACCGCCGCCCTGCTCGAGGGTTGGTCCTCACCTGCCCGCGCGGCCTACGCCGGCAACCACGGCCTGCATGCCGAGCCCTGGGGTTGAGATCGCATGCGCCGCATCGACCTCAATGCCGACCTCGCCGAGGAGCAGGGCGACGACGACGCCATCTTCCCCTTCCTCTCGAGTGCCAACATCGCGTGTGGCGCCCATGCCGGCGGTGCCCGGGCCATGGACGCCGCCCTCGCGCTCGCGGCCCGGCATGCCGTCACCATCGGTGCGCACGTGGGCTACCCGGATCGCGCCAACTTCGGACGCATCGACGTCGACATCGAGCGCGGCGCGCTCACGACGATCCTCGTGGAGCAGATCAGGCAGTTGCAGGATCGTGCCGCCCGCCATGGCCGACGTGTGCGCTACGTGAAGCCACATGGCGCGCTCTACCACCGCGTCGCCCGCGACCCGGAGCAGGCCGGCGCCCTCATCGACGCGGTCCAGGCCACCGACCCCAGCCTGGAGTTGCTCGTCCCGTTCAGCCCCATTCTGCACACCCTCGCCGGCACCATCCCCTGTCGGCACGAGTTCTTCGCCGATCGCGGCTACCACCTCGATGGCACCCTCGTGGGACGCACCGAGACTGCGGCGCACATCGTGCGCATCGAGGCCATCGTCGAGCGGACCCTGCGCTGGCTCGAGGAGGGGCTGCTCACCTCTGTCGAGGGCAAGGACCTGCGCATCGAAGCAGACTCGATCTGCATCCATGGCGACAGCCCACTTGCCGTGCACGTTGCAGGCGCACTGCATGACGGCCTTGTCGCCCACGGCGTCACGATCACGAGTTGGATGGCTGCCTGATGCGCGCACGCGTCCTGCCCTACGGACCCACGGCGGCACTCATCGAGACCACAGGCCACGACCCCGTCGCGGTGGCCGCCGTGCTGCTCGACACCGACCGCTTCATCGAGGTCGTGCCGGCGGAACGTTCCGTGCTCGTGCGCCTGCGGCCGGGCACCACCCTCGAGGACGTCGAGGGCATCGCGGCTGCGGTCCCGGACGAGCTGCCGACGGTCATCGGCCGTGATGTCGAGATCCCCACGCGATACGACGGTGCCGACCTTGACCTCGTCGCCGAGGCCACCGGCCTCACCGTCGACGAGGTCATCGCCCTGCACAGCGGCACCGTGTACCGCGCCGCCTTCGGCGGGTTCGCACCCGGGTACGTCTACTGCACGGGCCTTGACCCCCGCCTGCACCTGCCGCGACGCCCCACGCCGCGCACCACTGTGCCGGCAGGCTCGGTGGCGATCGCCGACGTCTACACCGCGGTGTACCCGCAGGCGTCGCCCGGCGGGTGGCATTTGCTCGGCACGACGCATCTGGAATTGTTCGCCCTGTCACGGCCCGAGCCCACGCTCATCCGGCCTGGCGACCGAGTGCACTTCACCGTGAGGACGGCATGACGACACTGCGCATCGACCACATCACCGGGTACGCGACCGTGCAGGACCACGGCCGCCCGGGGCAGGCGCACCTGTCGATCCCGCCGAGCGGCGCCTTCGACCGTGCCGCCCATGACTTCGCCAACCGCCTCGTGGGCAATCGCGAGGAGGCAGCGACGGTTGAGCTCACGCGTGCCACGGTCTCGTTCACCATCGACACCGACGCCATGATCGCGGTCACCGGGGCGCCCGTCTCCATCGTCATCGACGGACGTCAGCGTGAGGAGCACCGTGCCATCCTGGTGCCGGCCGGCACGGCAGTGCTCGTCGCGACCCAGCACCTCGGCATGCGCTCGTACCTCGCAGTCCGCGGCGGTATCGCCTCCGAGCCTGTGCTCGGGTCGAGGGCCTACGACGAACTCAGCCGTATCGGCACACCGCCGCTCGAGAACGGCAGTCTCCTGCCCGTGGGTGGCGACGCCCACGACACTCCCGCCGTCGCGCGTCAGGTTGCCTCCGGCGCCAACGTCGCCCCGTCCGTGACGCTCCATGTGCATCGCGGGCCGCGTTGGGGTCACTGCCGCAACAGCGCCGACCTGCTCGACTACGACTACGTCGTGACGGCCTCACTCAACCGCATCGGAATCCGCCTGCAGGGCAAGCCGATCCATTGGAACACCGAGGAGCGCCTGCCGAGCGAGGGCGTGCTCACGGGCTCCATCCAGATCGCCGCAGACGGGATGCCCCTCATCTTCGGGCCCGACCATCCGACGACCGGTGGCTACCCCGTCATCGCCATCGTGGACGAGCGTGCGCTCGGCACCGTCGCCCAGCTGGCACCCGGCACCATGGTGCGCTTCAGTCAGTTCCACCGCTGACGCGACCATGGACGGCCGCGATGCGGCCGAGCAGCCCGTTCACGAACGACGGTGAGTCATCGGTTGAGAGTTCACCGGCAAGGCCAACCGCCTCATCGATGACGACATCGGTCGGCACCTCGGTGCTGTGCAGCAACTCGAAGACGGCGATGCGCAGCAGGTTGCGGTCGACCGCGGGCATGCGCTCGAGGCTCCAGCCCTGGCTGTAGGTCGCGATGAGCTCGTCGATGTGCTCGCCATGCTCGACGACACCATCGACGAGCACCGCGGTGTACGGGTTGATCGGTGAGGTTGCCGCGGCGGCAACCCGCGCGAGCACCGCCGCCGGGTCAACCGCACGCTGCTCGGCCTCGAAGAGCACGTCCAGTGCGCGCTTGCGGGCCTTGGTGCGGGCACCCATCAGTTGTTGACGCGGCCGAGGTACGACCCGTCGCGCGTGTCGACGCGCACCTTGGTGCCGGATTCGATGAAGAGGGGCACCTGGATCTCGTAGCCCGTCTCGAGGCGCGCAGGCTTGGTGCCACCAGTGGAACGGTCGCCCTGCACGCCCGGATCGGTGTGCTCGATGATGAGCTCGACCGAGGCCGGGAGTTCAACGTAGAGCGGCTCGCCGTCGTGGGTGGCGACGATGGCCTGCTGGTTCTCGAGCATGAAGTGCTCGGAATCGCCGACGACGGCCGGGCTGATGTGCAGCTGGTCGTAGGTGGAGGTGTCCATGAAGACGAAGTCGTCGCCGTCGCGGTAGAGGAACTGCATGTCGCGCTTGTCGACGTTGGCCGTCTCGACCTTGACGCCGGCGTTGAAGGTGCGCTCGACAACCTTGCCCGAGAGCACGTGCTTCATCTTGGTGCGCACGAAGGCAGGGCCCTTACCCGGCTTCACATGCTGGAACTCGACAACCTGCCAGAGCTGGTTGTCGATGTTCAGGACCATGCCGTTCTTGAGATCGTTCGTCGTTGCCACAAGGGACCCTTTCGCTGTGACGGGGGCTCCCCCGCAACTCGGCGCGGAGTCTACAGGAGCCCGACCATGGCCCGGATGGCCAAGCGATAGGAGTCGACCCCGAACCCGGCGATGGTGCCGGCCGCGATGCCACTGATGACGGACGTGTGGCGGAACTCCTCGCGCGCGAGCGGGTTCGACAGGTGCACCTCGATGAGGGGCGCGGTGCACTGGGATGCGGCGTCCCGCACAGCGTACGAGTAGTGCGTGAATGCGGCGGGGTTCAGGATCACGGGGATGGCGCTGTCGGCAGCCTCATGCAGCCAGCTGATGAGGGTGGCCTCGTCATCGGTCTGCCGCACCTCGGCCTCGAAGCCGAGCTCCCGTGCGGTCTCGATGCAGATGGCCGCGAGCTCCGCGTACGTGGTGGAGCCGTAGATGCCCGGCTCACGCGTGCCGAGCCGCGCGAGGTTGGGGCCGTTGAGGATGAGCAGGCGCATGCGGCGAGCCTACTTCGCGACCTCACCGTAGGCGGCGACGAGGAGGGCCGGATCCGGGCCCTCGAGCAGCGCCGGACGGGCAAGGTCCTCAAGGACGATGAAGCGCAGCAGGTCACCGCGGGCCTTCTTGTCGACGGCCATGGCCTCCATGAGCTGCGGCCAGCGATCGCCACGGTAGGCGACCGGCAGGCCGAGCGACGTGAGCACGGCGCGGTGGCGATCGACGAGGGCGTCGTCACAGCGTGAGGCGAGTCGAGCCAGTTCGGCGACGAACACCATGCCGACGGACACCGCGGCCCCATGCCGCCACTGGTAGCGCTCGGTGCGCTCGATGGCGTGGCCGAAGGTGTGCCCATAGTTCAGGATCTCGCGACCCAAACCGCCGGGTCGGGACTCGGTGAAGTCATCGGCGACGACCGCCGCCTTCACGCGGATGGCTCGTTCGATGGCCTCACGCAGCGCAGGCGCCGCCGGGTCGAGGATGCCCGCCGGGTCGGCCTCGACGAGCGCGAGGATTGCCGGATCGGCGATGAAGCCGGCCTTCACCACCTCCGCCATCCCCGCGACGAGGTCATTGGCCGGGAGCGTCTCGAGGGCCGTGAGGTCGCACAGCACCGCACGCGGATGATGGAAGCTGCCGACGAGGTTCTTGCCCTCGGGAGTGTTGATGCCCGTCTTGCCACCCACTGCGGCATCGACCATGCCGAGGAGCGTCGTGGGGATGTGCACGACATCGACGCCACGCAGCCAGGTGGCGGCAACGAAGCCACCGAGGTCGGTGGTGGCACCGCCGCCGACCGTCACGATCGCATCGGAGCGGGTGAACCCCGACTGCCCAAGTGCCTGCCAGCAGTAGGCGGCCACCTCGGCCGTCTTCGCGGCCTCCGCGTCGGGCGTCTCGATCGTGATCGCGAAGCGCCCCTCGTCACGCAGCGCCGAGGCGATCACCTCGGCCGTGGCGGTGAGCGCGGACGGGTGGATCACGGCAACGCGACGGGCGCGCGGGATGGCGCCGGCCACCCGATCGAGCAGGCCGCGGCCCACGACGACGTCGTAGGGCCGGTCGACGGCGACGGTGATGCTGGTGGCGTCAGCCATGGGTGAGCCCCTCGATGACCTCATCGACGACGGCGTCGACCGTGCGCCCGCTGGTGTCGACCCGCTGGGAGGCGACGCTGGTGTAGATCGGGGTGCGCTCGGCCATGAGCTGCATGAGCCGGCCACGCACGTTGCCCATGAGCAGTGGCCGAGCGGTGCCCATGCCCACGCGCCGCACCGCCTCGGACAGGCTCACGTCGAGCCACACCACGGTATGGCCGAGCAGCAACTGACGGTTGGACTCGCGCATCACCACGCCGCCGCCAAGGGAGACGACACCATCCGACGCCGCGAGCACGGCGCGCAGGGCCTCGGTCTCAAGGGCCCGGAAGGCGTCCTCGCCGTCGTCAACGAAGATGTCAGCGATGGCCTTGCCGGCCATACGCTCCACGTCCTCGTCGGTGTCGCGGAACTCCACCCCGAGGCGCTCAGCGAGCGCACGTCCGACCGTCGTCTTGCCCGCACCCGGCGGGCCGACGAGCACCGCGCGGGGCTTCATCGGATGCGCATCCCGTCGAGGTAGGTGCGCAGGTTGCGTCGGGTCTCGTCCACCGAGTCGCCACCGAACTTCTCGAGCAGCGCATCGGCAAGGACGAGCGCCACCATGGCCTCGGCGATGACCGACAGGGCCGGCACCGCACAGGCATCACTGCGCTGGTTGAAGGCCTGGGCGGGCTCACCCGTGACAGTGTCGATGGTGCGCAGGGCACGCGGCACGGTGGAGATGGGCTTCATCGCCGCGCGCACGCGCAGCGCCTCACCGGTGCTCATGCCGCCCTCGGTGCCGCCACTGTGCCCGGATGCACGGCGGATGCCGTCGGCAGTGGGCAGGATCTCGTCGTGCGCCTGCGATCCGCGCAGTGCGGCGAGCGCGAACCCGTCGCCGACCTCCACGCCCTTCACCGCCTGGATCCCCATGAGCGCAGCGGCCAGCCGGGCGTCGAGGCGACGGTCCCAATGCACGTGGGAGCCGAGGCCGACCGGCACGTTGCGGGCGACCACCTCGACGACACCGCCGAGGGTGTCGCCGTCACGGTGCGCGCCATCGATCTCGGCCACCATGGCAGCCGATGTGGCCGCGTCGGCGCAGCGCACGGGATCGGCGTCGAGGGCAGCACTGTCGAGGGTCTGCGGGTCGATGTCCGGCGCCGCGACCTGGCCGATGCGCACGACGTGGCTCACCACCTCGATGCCGGCGACGGACGCCAGCAGCGACCGGGCGACCTGGCCGAGCGCCACCCGGGTCGCGGTCTCGCGGGCACTGGCCCGTTCGAGCACCGGGCGGGCGTCGTCGAAGCCGTACTTCTGCATGCCGGCGAGATCGGCGTGCCCCGGCCGCGGCGTGGTGAGCGCGGCGGCACGCGCCTGACCCTCGAGGACATCGGGGTTCACCGGGTCGGGTGCCATGACCGTCTGCCAGCGCGGCCACTCGCTGTTCGCGATGGTGAGCGCGACGGGGCCGCCCATGGTGGCGCCATGTCGCACGCCTCCGAGGATCGACACCTCGTCCTGTTCGAACTTCTGCCGGGCCCCCCTGCCATGGCCGAGGCGACGACGGGCGAGGGCCGCAGCGATCGCCTCGGTCGTCACGGGCACGCCAGCAGGCACGCCCTCGATGACGCCGACGAGCGCGGGGCCATGGGATTCACCGGCGGTGAGCCAACGCAGCATGGCGGCATCCTCTCACGCGGGATTGCCGGCCATGCGGAGGGCATCCTCCATGGCCCGCACGATGGCGATGCGGTTGTCGGGATGCACGCGGGTCATGAGGATCACCTGCTCGGCAGCCTGCTGCACGAGCAGCGAGAGGCCACCGATGACGCTGCCGCGGGCGTCTCGCCAGTTGGCGGCGTAGGGGGTGGGCCAGGGTGCGTAGATGGCATCGAACAGCAGCCCAGGTTGCGTTGGCACGGGCCGGGCGTCGGTGGCACCCGCCACTGTGGCCGAGATGGTCACCGGCAGGCTGAGCGGTGGTGCGTCCCACGCATGGGCGACGGTGTCGATCCCGATCGCCGTCGCCCAGGTGCCGAACTGCTCGAGGGCCTCCGGGCGGCGACCGACCACGTGAAGCGTGCGCACCCCCAGTTGCTGCAGCGCCACGGCCGCGGAGCGCGCGGTGGCACCGGTGCCGAGCACGCACGCCTCCTCCCCCGGTTCGCGTCCGGCTGCACGCAGTGCCTCGACGAAGCCCACG
>JAKALQ010000075.1 GCA_021824095.1 Actinomycetes bacterium | reverse complement strand
AACGCGGCCCGTGGCGATCTCCGCGGACGCCCTCGAGCACGCCGCCATGTGGTGCCAGGCCGCGTGGTCGGAGGCCAGCACCCCCGGCGACCCGTGGGCCATGTGGCGTCGCTCCCTCGGGGCCACCCCCGAGGACCCGGCAGCCGCGCTGGCGGGCCTCCTCGCCGAGGTCGAGGATCCAGACGCGCACCTGCGCGACCTGTGCGTCGCCGCCCCTGGCTGGGTGGCCCATGCCGGATGGCGGGCGGAGCAGGAGGGAACGACCGCGCCCCTCATGCAGGTGCTCGCGCTGCGTGCCGCGCTCGCACGCGCACTGCCCGGCACGACGCCCGTCCCGGTGTATGCCGTGCACCCCGATGCGGACGTGTGGCAGCAGGCAGTGGAGCGGGCGCATCGTCGCGGCCTGCTGGCCAGACTCGGTGGCGCCGCCGACCCGGCCACGCCTGCGGCACAGGTGCTCGCCTGCATCGACGTGCGCTCCGAACGACTGCGTCGCGCCCTTGAGGCCGTCGGCCCCTACAGCACCTATGGCATCGCCGGCTTCTTCGGCATGGTGGTGCGCACGGTGGACGCCCACGGCCTCGCCTTCGATCGGTGCCCCGTGCTGGTGCGACCCCAGCGCACGCATGGTGCGACCCCTGTCCGGACTCCCCTCGGTGCGTCCCTCCGCGACATGGGCGACGCCGTGATGCATGCGCCGGTGACACCGCTCGTCGGAGCGGAGGCCGCCGGTCTGGCCCTTGCCGCTGTCACACTCGCGGAACTGGCGGCGCCGCGGGCCATGCGCCGCGGGGCCCGGGCCCTCGGCGTGGTGCCGGATCCGTGGCACACACCGCGCGGTGTGGCTGCGGTGCAGGAGGCGGCCGATGCCGTTGAGTCCGTCCTGCGCGGCATCGGCCTCGTCGACCATTTCGCGCCGGTCCTCCTCGTCGTCGGCCATGGGGCGAGCATCATGAACAACGCCTATGCCGCCGCCTACGACTGCGGTGCCTGCGGCGGCAACAGTGGCCACGTGAATGCGCGCCTGCTGGTCGACGCCCTCAATGACGGTGCCGTGCGCGACGCGCTCGTGCAACGGGGCATCCGCATCCCGGCCACCACCCGCGCCGTGGCCGCCGTGCACGACACCACCACGGATGACGTCACCATCGACCCTTCGGCAGCAGCGGATGACCTCGACGTGCTCCGCAGGGACCTGGCCCACGCGGGGGCCGTCGTCCGTCGTGAGCGCCTCGCGCACCTCCCCGGCACGCAGGAAGTCGACGTCATGCGGTCGTCCGCGACCCGCCGCGTGGTGCAGCGTCGCGGGGCGGACTGGTCCGAGCCCTTCCCCGAGTGGGGCCTCGCCGGCAACGCCTCGATCATCGTCGCGCCCCGGCACCTCACCCGTGGTGTGGACCTCGGCGGGCGCAGCTTCCTGCACTCCTATGAGCCGTCCCTCGACGACGACGGCAGCGTGCTCGCGGGCATCCTCACCGCACCCGTCGTCGTCGCGCAGTGGATCAACGCCCAGTACGGCTGGTCCACAATCGACCCCGAGCGTCTCGGCGCGGGAGACAAGGCCACCCACAACGCGGTCGGCGACATTGGCGTCCTGTCGGGCGCACACGGCGACCTGCGCATCGGCCTGCCCTGGCAGTCGCTGTTCCCGGCCGATCCGCGCACGGGCGTCGAGGGCATGCACGATCCACTGCGCCTGCAGGTGGTCGTGAGCGCGCCGATCGAGCGCATCGACCGGATCCTGGCCGCGCATGCGTCGATCGGGCGGCTCGTCGACCATGCATGGGTGGTGCTCATGGCCATCGACCCGGCATCGGGTGCAGCGCGCGTGCGCCAGCCCGATGGCACCTGGGTCGCCGAGGGGGCACAGGGGCCCGCAGTAGCGTTCGGCCGTGACCGCGTTCATCGGCGAGATGCTGCTCGCCACGCTGTGGGTCGCGATCGCGCTGCGCGCCACGCGTGACGCGCCGCGCTGGTCGCGCATCGCGTCGGTGGTGCTGGCCCTCGTCGGATCGGCGGGGCTGACGCTGCTCGGCGATCCGTCTGCGAGCTCGCTCGCTGACGTGCTGCGCCTGTGCCTGCTCGTCATCGTCTACCCGCTGGTGTGGAGTGCCATCCTGCCCGCGGGTGCCGGACTGTGGTGGGCGCCTCGGCCGTTGGCGCAGGTGCTCGGCTCGCCGATCGTGGCCGCCTTCGGCACACCGGTCGCGCTCATGGCCTACTGCTTCACGCCGGTGTGGCCATGGACCGTCGGGCACGCGGGCCCACTCGTCATGAGCTACCCGGTGCTGTTCGGCGTCGGCCTGCTGCTCCATGCCGGGCTCAAGGGCTCGGGACACGCAACCACGAGCATCGCCATCGCGCTGCAGGTGCTGCTCTCGCTCGGCGACCTCGTCATCGACGCGGTGCCCGGCATCGTCATGCGCCTCTCCACCGACGTCATCGGCGCATCGCACTGGGCACACCTGCCCCATGCCCTCGACAACCAGTCCATTGCCGGCGCCTTCCTATGGGCCATCGCCGACGTGAGCGACCTGCCGATCATCGCGCTCGTCTTCGTGCGCTGGATGCGGGCGGACGCCGAGGAGGCCCGGCGCATCGACGCCATGCTTGACGCGCTGGAGGAGCGGCCACACGAGGGCTGACCGCCCCTGCATCGCGACGCTCGCAGGGTGCGACAATGCGCTCCCCACGTGCAAGGGATCCCTGTGCTCCTTCCCCACCAACGTCGACCTCGACGCCGCGTCAGCGCGCGCCCTGCGTTATCAGCCGCCTTCCTCGGCACCGCCACTGGCCTTGCCACTGCCCTTGCCAGTGCCCTCGCCATCGTCATGGCCATCGCCATCGTGCCCACGGCCGTACCCACCGCGAGCGCGGCGACCCAGGCCACTGACCAACCGGGGCCTGGCCTCGACGTGGCAGCGGAGAACCAGCATCCAGGCACGCCCACATGGGCCCTGCGCAACGTGCAGGTCGACGGCCACACCTGGGCGTTCACGGATCACACCTCCGTGCTGCCGGGCACGCCCGTCGGTCTGTCGGTCGAGTGCGCCGCGTCGACTTTCACCGTTCGCGCACTGCGCATCGGCTTCTACGGCGGGCACCTCGCACGCACGGTGTGGACGAGTGCGGCGACGCCCTGCCCCCAGCACCAGCCGGCAGCGATCGTGAACCATCGCACGTGGATGATCCGCACACCGTGGCCACCAACCCTCACCATCGACACCGCAGGTTGGCCGGAGGGCATGTACGTCCTCGAGGTCGTGGCGAACACGGCGAGCGCCACCTACGTCGACCTCATCGTGCGCTCCGCCTCCACGCGGGGCCGCGTCGTCTTCGTGTCGTCGACGCTCACCTCGCTCGCCTACAACGAATGGGGCGGGCGCAACACCTACAAGGGCAAGCGCGGCTTCCGCGACCGCGCCCGCGTCGTGAGCTTCGACCGGCCCAACTCGTGGGGTCAGGGTGCCGGCAAGTTCCTGCAGTACGAGGCGCCGCTGCTCTCGCGGGCCGAGCACCTCGGCCTGCCCCTCGCCTACCTCGCCGACACCGACATCAACGACAACCCCCACATCCTCGAGGGCGCCCGCAGCGTCATCTTCGGTGGGCACGCCGAGTATTGGACGCAGGCCGAGCGTGACGCCGTCATCGCGGCCCGTGCGGCCGGCACCAACCTGCTCTTCTTCGGCGCCAACACCGCGTACTGGCGCGTGCGCCTGTCACCGTCACCACTCGGTCCCGATCGCATCATGAGCATCTACAAGATCCAGTCGGAGGATCCTGATCGGGCGCACCCGAGCATCCGCTTCCGTGACCTCGGTTACCCGGATGCGCAGGTCACCGGCCTCACCTACAACTGCTTCCCGGCCCGCGGCACCTTCATCGTGACCGACCCCTCGTCCTGGGTGTTCGCCGGCACCGGGGTGCATGCCGGCAGTGGCTTCGCAGGGCTCATCGGTCCCGAGGTGGACCAGCTGCGCGGCACCCCGTCGGGGGCCACGGTGCTCGCGAGCTCGCCCACCCGCTGTGGGGCACGGATCAAGACCCACAGCACCATGGCGCTGTTCCGGGATCCCTCCGGCGCGGCCACCGTCGCCGTCGGCACCATGGGGTGGGTGTCCGAGGCGCTGCGCGGCCGGGCGCCCGCAGCCACGGTCCGTTTCGTCCGCATCACCACGGACAACCTGCTGCGCGCCTCTGTAAGGCGTGGGCTCGGATAGTCCTTCGACCCCATGCCGGGCGTCTCGGCGCCGGTAGCCTCCACGATCATGCAGGCATGGGTGCGTCGGTCCGTCGAGCGACTTCGCGCACACCCCGACGCCACGCTCGTCGTTGAGGGCCTGCTGCTGTTCCTCGCCTCCGCGGCCGTGGTGCAGCTCGTCGAGTGGATCTCGTGGCTGGCGTTCGCCAGCCTGCCGCCGTCCCTCACGGACCTCTGCCGCTGGGATTGCCGGTGGTACGGCACCATCGTGAACCACGGCTACCAGACGGCGCCGGAGCCCAACTTCCGCGGCTACGCCAACTGGGCCTTCTTCCCGGTGTTCCCCGCCATGGCGCGCGGCGTCGCCCACCTGACGCAGGCCGGCACCATGGTGTCGCTCGTGCTTACGAGCCGCATCATGTACGCGGTCTCGATCGTGCTGTTCATGCTGCTGCTGCGTCGCCTCATGGATGCCCGTGCGGCGCTGCTCGGTGGCGCCGTGCTGGCCTTCAACCCCTACCTCGTCTATGGGCACGTCGGTTACTCCGAGCCGTTGTACTTCGCGCTCACCGCCGCTGGCTTCCTACTGCTGCAGCAGAAGCGGTGGGTGTGGGCGGGTGTGCTCGGTGCTGTCCTCTCAGCCACCCGTGTGCCGGGTCTGTTGTTCGCGGTGCCCTACCTGGTCGCCGTCATCCGCAATCGCGGCGACATTCGTCGCGACTGGCCGCGCATGGTGCTTGGTGCGGTCCTGCTGCCGCTCGGCATCGCGCTGTTCGCACTGTCCCTCAGCTCCATCGTCGGTGACGGCCTGGCCTTCGAACACGTGCAGGTGGCGTGGGGACGCTCGCTCGACAACCCCATCGAGGTGCTGTGGTTGGGGCTCCTCGATGGGGGTTGGTCGGCCATCGACGCGGTCATCGGCATCGCGGCCATTGCGGTGTCGGTGTGGTTCATCGTGCGGCGTGAGTACGAGTACGGCATGTTCCTGCTCTTCGCCACCGTGATCCCGATCTCCGAGGGGCTGCTGTCGCTGCCGCGCTTCGTGTTCTGGCAGGTGCCGATGCTGTACGGCATCGTGCGCTTCCTCCATGGGCGCCGCCGCACGGAGACCCTGTGGTTCGCGTTGGCCGGTGTCACGGCGGCGATCGTGCTGCTTGGCTGGTTCAGCGGGAAGAGCTTCGTCATATGAACCGCCGCCTGGTGAACATCGTCGCCGTCATCGCCACCGTCGCACTGCTCGGCGGCTACGCCCTTGCGGCCAGGCGCATCCTGCGGTTGGAGATCGGCCCCAGTTACCGCGCCTACTTCATCGAGCATCGCATCACGGGCTGGCACAGCGGCGTGTACACGGTCCCCTTGCGTGAGGGCATCGACTTCACCCGCAAGGGGCATCCCACGTTCGTCACATCGATGGGTGGGCTGTCGAACCCTGACGGCATCGGCATGTGGACTGACGCGCGCCTGAGCCCCGGTGCGTCGATCCGCTACCTGACCCCCTTCAGCGGACGCATGTGCGTCATCCTCAAGGCGCAGCCCTCCGCTGCCAACATCGGCGCCGCCTCCTATGTGCAGGTCGGATCGCAGAGCCTCGCCTTCCCGACACCCAATGGGTACCCCATCTGGCACCGGCTGCAGTTCACCGTGTCGCCGGCGTCGAAGACGATCCGCATCTTCCCGGGGGTCACGCAACGCAAGTCGGCGAAGGACGCGCGCCGGATCGGACTGCGACTCATCCGGCTCATCGCCGTACCGGGGAACTGCTGACGGGGGCAGCCGTCGCGCCCTTGGACGGCATAGGGTCGCGCCGTGATCACCCTCTCCATTGACTGTGGCGGATCCTTCATCAAGGCGTCGGTCCTGGATGAGAGCGGCACCATGCGGGCTCATCAGGTGCGCATCGAGACGCCGTATCCGTTGGGCCCGGAGCGCTTCGTCGCGACGCTCGGTGACATTGCGGCGCAGCTGCCGAAGGCCGATCGCATGACGGTCGGCATGCCCGGGATGATCCGCCACGGCGTGGTCATCAAGACGCCGCACTACGTGAACGTGCGCGGCCCCTTCACACGGCGCGATCCCGTGCTGTACGCCGCATGGAGTGGATTCGATGTGCGCAGCGCCCTGCAGGATGCGCTCGACATCCCCGCCCTCGTGCTCAATGACGCAGAGGTGCATGGCGCAGGCGTGGTGACCGGTGCCGGTCTCGAGCTCGTGCTCACCCTTGGCACTGGCCTTGGCTGTGCGATGTTCGATGGGGGTGTGCTGGCGCCGCACATCGAGCTCTCGCACGCGCCGGTGCGTGGCGCGACCACGTATGACGAGTGGATCGGCGAGGAGGAGCATCGTCGCGTCGGGGACCTGTTCTGGTCGCGGCGCATCCTGAAGATGGTGGAGCGACTGCGTCCGGTGTTCCTGTGGGATCGCCTGTACCTCGGTGGCGGCAACTCGCGCCTCATCACTGCCGAACATCAGCGCCGCATGGGCGACGACATTGTGATCGTGCCGAACAGCGCCGGCATCATCGGAGGCGTTCGCGCCTGGCATATGCACGTGCCCGAGTGAAGGAAACACGAGCTTGCTCGTGATTTCCGAGCGAGCAACGTTGGGAGCGCAGCGACCCCACGTGCCCGAGTGAAGGAAACACGAGCTTGCTCGTGATTTCCGAGCGAGCAACGTTGGGAGTGCAGCGACCCCACGTGCCCGAGTGAAGGAAACACGAGCTTGCTCGTGATTTCCGAGCGAGCAACGTTGGGAGTGCAGCGACCTCACGTGCCCGAGTGAAGGAAACGCGAGCTTGCTCGTGATTTCCGAGCGAGCACACCTGCCCATCAATACGGCGGGAAGTCGGCTGAGGCCTCGAGGTGCCGTTCGATGCGCGAGTGGTGCCGTGTGCCGCCCGGATTCCGAAGTACCTTCTGCGCGCCCCGCACGCCGTCACGCGCACCATCCACCGCGCCCTGGCCATCCCCGCCCATTGGCTCCGGGACGTGCGTGAACTGCCGCCCGTGCGGTGACCGCCAGGTGCACCCGCCCTCCGCATCGGACGACGTGATGCGCCATCCCGCATGGGTCTTCGCGAGGTGATGGGTGCGACACAGCACCCCCAGGTTCGCAAGCGTGGAGTTGCCGCCGTCGAAGTTCGTGGCGTGATCGACATCGCAGGCGCTGGCGGTCTTGGTGCACCCCGGGAACCGGCATCGCTGGTCACGAAGACCGAGGAACTCGCGCATCCGCTCGTCGACCCGGTAGCGGCGTCGACCCACGTCGAGCAGTGTGCCGCGCACCGGGTCGGTGATGAGGCGCCGCATCTGTGCCCCGGCATCGCCGGCGATGAGCTGCCGCACCACGGATGCCGGCACCGGCCCCCCACCACGCACCTCCGCTGTGCCGTCCTCGTGACCGAGCAGGGCGCCCAGGCTGATGACCACATCGACGGCAATCCGTGGGGTGACCGCCTCGGCTGCGCCGGAGGCCACCGGGCCATCAGCGAGCATGAGCGTGGCGAAGGCCGCTGCGCGCAGCATGCCGATGGGCGCCGTGCCGTCCATGGCCTGCGCGTCGGTGGACATGGTCGTGATGCGCTGCATGGCGGCCACGCCCACCTCAGCCGGCACGACAGCCGTCACAATCGCCAGGCCATCGTCGCCCGCCCGCAGCCAGACATCCGTGCAGTGTCGACGTGCCGCAGTGACCCGACGCTCACTCCCGGTGGCATCGAGCCTGGTCACCAGTCGACGTGCCCGCCGCGCGAGGGTGCGATCGTCGCTCAGGGCGGCCAGGGGGAGCAGCACCGCACAGAGTTGCTCCACCTGTCGCAGGTAGGCGGAGACCGCAGCCGCGCCCGCCACCCCGAGCTCGAGCCGCTGCGCTGCCTCGCGCAGCACCCGTGCCTGGCGCGAGGTGATGCAGCCCTCCGCCAGTGCCACGTGGACCATCGGCAACTGCACCACCAAGGAAC
>JAKALQ010000074.1 GCA_021824095.1 Actinomycetes bacterium | reverse complement strand
GGGGCGGGCAGCCGCGATCACATGCTCGCGTCGCGGCTGCAACCCGCCCCGTCCATCGGAACTCTGAGGCTCACACCCCGGAGAACGCCACTGGTGTGGCTGCCAGCCGCACCGGGGCATCTGCGGCGTCCGCGTACTCCGCGGGCGACGGGCAGGTGCACACGAGGTTGCGATCGCCGTAGGCACCGTCGATGCGACCCACTGGCGGCCAGTACTTCACCTGCGGCACGCCCATCGGGTAGGCCCCCTGCAGACGGTCGTACGGCCGGTCCCAGTCACCGAGTAGCGACTGGGCCGTGTGCGGGGCGTGCCGCAGCGGCGAATCCTCCGCGCTGATGCGGCCGTCGAGGACGTCCTGGATCTCGCGACGAATGACGATCATCGCGTCAATGAAGCGCTCGATCTCCTCAAGCGGTTCGCTCTCGGTGGGCTCCACCATGAGCGTGCCCGCCACCGGGAATGACATCGTCGGCGCATGGAAGCCGGCGTCCATGAGGCGCTTCGCGATGTCGTCGACGGTGACGCCCGACTCGTGCGTGAGTTCGCGTACATCGAGGATGCACTCGTGGGCCACCAGCCCGCCATCGCCCTTGTAGAGCACCGGGAAGTAGGGGTCGAGGCGCTTGGCGATGTAGTTGGCCGACACGATCGCCGTCATCGTGGATCGACGCAGGCCCTCGGCACCCAGCATGCCGATGTAGGCGTACGGGATCGGCAGGATGCCGGCGCTCCCCCACGGCGCCCCACTCACGGGGCCCACACCGCCATCGGGCAGCCCTCGGCCGATCGGCCCGCACTCGGGGTGGATCGGGTGCGACGGCAGGAACGGTGCGAGGTGTGCACGCACACCGATCGGGCCGACGCCGGGGCCGCCACCACCGTGCGGGATGGCGAAGGTCTTGTGCAGGTTCAGGTGTGACACATCGGCACCGAAGCGTCCCGGCTTCGCGACGCCGACGAGGGCGTTGAGGTTGGCACCGTCGACGTACACCTGGCCGCCGGCGTCATGCACCATGGCGCAGATGTCGGTGACGGCCGCCTCGAAGACGCCGTGCGTCGACGGGTAGGTGATCATGAGGGCAGCGAGCTGGTCGCGGTTGGCCTCGATCTTGGCCCGCAGATCATCGAGGTCGACGTTGCCGTGCTCGTCACAGGCCACGACGACCACGCGCATGCCGGCCATGACCGCGCTTGCCGGGTTGGTGCCATGCGCACTCGACGGGATGAGGCACACCGTGCGGTCGTGGTCGCCGCGCGACCGGTGGTAGGCAGCGATCGCGAGCAAACCCGCGAACTCGCCCTGGCTGCCGGCGTTCGGCTGCACGGTCACGTAGTCGTACCCGGTGATCTCAACGAGCCACTGCTCCAGGGTGCGGATGAGCTCGAGCGTGCCCTCGGCCTGGTCGAGCGGGGCGAAGGGATGCAGGTTGGCGAACTCGGGCCAGGTGATGGCCTCCATCTCGCTCACCGCGTTGAGCTTCATCGTGCAGGAGCCGAGCGGGATCATGCTGCGATCGAGTGCCAGGTCCTTGTCGGCGAGTCCGCGCAGGTAGCGCATCATCTGCGTCTCACTGTGGATGCTGCGGAAGATGGGGTGCTGCAGTGAGGCCTCCGTGCGCAGCAGCGCAGCCGGCACGGCCGAGGGTGCGGTGGCGGGCAACGGCTCGGCGCCGAGGGCGGCGAGCAGGTCTCCGACGCGCTCCTCCCCCGTCGTCTCATCAAGGGTGATGCCGATCGTCACCGCATCAGCGCGCCGCAGGTTGATGCCCGCGGCGCGGGCATCGGCCATCATGGCGTCGGCCTCGGCTGCGCTGGTGCAGCGCACCTGCACGGTGTCGACGAAGACGTCGTGCAGCACGGTGCGACCGGACGCCCGCAATGCGGTCGCCAGGCGGGCGGCGAGCCCGTGCACGCGCTCCGCCATCGCGCGCAGCCCGTCGGGACCGTGGTAGACGGCGTACATGGAGGCCATCACTGCGAGCAGCACCTGCGCGGTGCAGATGTTGCTCGTCGCCTTCTCGCGACGGATGTGCTGCTCGCGCGTCGCAAGGGCGAGGCGGAAGCCGGGGTTGCCGGCATCATCCACGCTCACACCGACGAGGCGGCCGGGCATCGAGCGCTCGAGGCCCTTGCGCACCGACATGAAGCCGGCGTGCGGGCCGCCGAAGCCCATGGGGACGCCGAAGCGCTGGGCGGAGCCGATGGCCACATCGGCACCGAGGGCGCCGGGCGACAGGAGCAGTTGCAGGGCCAGCAGGTCGGTGGCCACCGAGACCAGGGCGTCCTGCTCGTGTGCTGCAGCAATGGCCGATCGCGGGTCGCGGACGGCGCCGGAGGAGGCGGGGTACGACAGCAGCACGCCGTAGTAGTCACCGACGGGCAGGCTCGCGGAGAAGTCGTGGAGCACGATCTCGATGCCCGCTGGCACCGCGCGCGTGCGCATGACGGCGAGGGTCTGGGGGTGGATGTCCTGGTCGACGATGATGCGTGTGCTCTTGTTGCGAGCCGCGCGCTTCATGAGCGACATGGCCTCAGCGGCCGCGGTGGGCTCGTCGAGCAGGGAGGCGGAGGCAACGTCGAGGCCGGTGATCTCGCACACCATGGTCTGGAAGTTCAGCAGCGCCTCGAGTCGTCCCTGTGCGATCTCGGCCTGGTACGGCGTGTAGGCGGTGTACCAGGCGGGGTTCTCCAGCACGTTGCGCAGGATGACGCCCGGTGTGTGCGTCCCGTGGTAGCCCAGTCCGATCATCGAGGTGAGCACGCGGTTGCGGGCGCCGAGGGCACGCAGGTCCGCGAGCATCGCGTCCTCGCTGCGTGCGGGCGGCAGGTCGAGCGGCGCCGACCAGGCAATGGACTCCGGCACTGCTGCCTGGAGCAGGGCCTCGGGGCTGGCAAAGCCCACGGCCTCGGCCATGGCCTGCAGGTCGTCGGGGCGCGGCCCGATGTGGCGGGAATCGAACGACGTGGACATGGGGTCTCCTCTCGAGCCCCTCTGTCCTCGCAGTTCCTGCGGCCTGAGAGCTTCGCGCCCGTGGACGCTTTCCCCTTCGGCGGGGCCCGACGGGCCCACTTTCCAGATTGATCCGTCCGACTGCGGTCCGGGTGCCTGAGAGTTTCCGGGGTGGTTGCTCCGTCGGCGGCCGTCACTGGCCGTGACGGCGCTCTCCCGCGCGAACGCGTGCGATCGCGATGATTCTATGCGTCGCGGGGCCCGCGTCAGCCGGCGCGGCGCCGGGCGCGCCGGGCGGCCAGTTCGTCGGTGGCAACGGCCGGGACGGTGGCCGGCGGCGCACTGTCGTCGATGACGTCCGGCACAGCCTCCGTCGGCATGGTGGCGAGGGTCCCCTCGACTTCCTCCCAGACTCGACCGACGGCGATGCCGAACACGCCCTGCCCGCCACGGACGAGGTCGATGACCTCATCGGCGGAGGTGCACGCGTACACGGACGCACCATCGCTCATGAGCGTGAGGTTCGTGAGGTCGGAGATGCCGCGCGAACGCAGGTACTCGACGGCAGTGCGGATGTTCTGCAGCGACACCCCGGTGTCGAGCAGGCGCTTCACCACCTTGAGCATGAGGATGTCGCGGAAGCCGTAGAGCCGCTGCGTGCCCGAGCCGGTGGCGGGACGCACGCTGGGCTCGACGAGTCCGGTGCGTGCCCAGTAGTCGAGCTGCCGGTAGGTGATGCCGGCCGCGTTGCAGGCGACGGGGCCACGGAAGCCGATGTGCTCCGGGTCCGGCACAGGCTGCTGCGCCTCGGGAGCATGCTGCTCCCCCGCCATCGTTCCGACCGCGTCGGGTTCCATCGCTGCCTCCAGCGGATTGGGGAAGATCCGCACCCCGTCACGGTAGCCCGCGTCGCGCGTCCCATGCCACCGCGACACGCCGAGCAAACTCTCAACGCCGAGTTGAGAGTTCAAACCCTCACCTTGTAGTTGAGGGTTCAGGCGGAGCCGAAGTCCTCCGGCGAGATCTCGTCGAGGAAGGCGCGGAAGGCATCGACGTCGACGTCCTGGTCGCTCGGCTCCTCCACGATGCCAGCGGAGTCGAGCACCTCGTCTGCGACGAGGATCGGCACCCGCGCACGCAGCGCGACCGCCACCCCATCCGAGGGCCGGCAGGACACACGTTGCCCACCGGCGAGCACAAGGTCAGCATGGAAGACCCCCTCGACGAGGGCCGTGATCTCCACCCGCTCCAGGGGAGCGCCGAGTGCCGTGAGCACGTCACGGATGAGATCGTGAGTGAGCGGACGGGTGGGCACGACGCCCTGCTGGGCGAGGGCGATGGCCGCCGCCTCGGGGCTGCCGATCCAGATGGGCAGCTGCCGGCGGCCCTCGGCGAGCAGCATGACGATGTCGTTCGTCGCCTCCACCATGCGGATTCCCGCGACCGTGACCTCGCGCATGTTGCCTCCCTGCGCCTCGGTGCGGGCGTCAGCGCACGATGTCGTGCACGCCGCTGCGCACCAACGCAGTATGCAACGCCACGGACAGAGCCGCTATTTCGCGGGCCGTCTCCGCCGCGCGCTGGGCGCCATCGGCTGCCCTCGACTTGGCGATCGGCGTGATCACCTGCTCGACGAGGCCGATCTCGCGGTCGGCGGCGGTCTTGAACCCACGCAGGTGGCGGGGCTCGATGCCGAAGGCGAGCAGCGCCCCGACGACCCGCAGCACGGCGAAGTCATCGCCGGAGTAGTAGCCCTCGCGGTTGCCCACGAGCCCGTAGCCCTCGACATCCGCGAGGACGCCGGCGTCGATGCCTGCCGCCTCGCACACCTCGGCCGCGGTCATGCGCACGGGCTTGGCGGCCGTGAAGTCCTCGGGACGGATGAGGGAGTCCACGGACACCAGCGGCCGCGGCGGCTCGCTGCCCGTCTGCGGCGTGAGCCCGCGATCGATGGCGTCGAGGTGGTCCTTGATGACGCGCAGCGGCAGGTACTGGTCGCGCTGCAGGCCAAGGATGTAGCGCAGGCGCTGCACATCACCGGGGGCGAACTTGCGGTACCCGCTGGGAGTGCGCTGCGGCGTCACCAGGCCCTCGGCCTCAAGGAAGCGGATCTTCGAGATGGTGACATCCGGGAAGTCCGGCTTCAGCAGGCCGAGCACCTCACCGATGCTGAGCGGGTTCTCCTGCAGGGCGGCGGTCGGCCTCACTGCGCATCTCCATTCGCCGCGTAGAACGTGAAGCGGTACTTGCCGATCTGCACCTCGTCGCCCGACCGCAGCGTCGTGGCCGAGGTGATGCGGGCGCGATTGACGTAACTGCCGTTCAGGCTGCCGGCGTCCGTGAGGGTCCAGCCCTCCGCGTTGCGGGTGAGCGTCGCGTGGTGCCGCGACACCGTGATGTCGTCGAGAAAGATGCGTGACTCCGGGGCGCGGCCGATGTCGACCACGTCGCCATCGAGCGGGAAGGACGCACCCTCATTCGGGCCCCGCCACACCACGAGCACGGCAGATTGGCGCTGCACCTCGGGGGCGCTGTCGAGGTCGAGCACCCCGGTGACATCCGCGACGCCCAGACTGTGGCCGCACTTGCCGCAGAAGCGGTCCTCCGGGTGCGCGTGGTTGCCGCACACCGAGCACGTGGTCATGCCGTCTCCCGAATGTCCTCGTCCCGGGCGCGACAGCACGCGTCCCGAGTCTCAGGGTGAAGTGGAACTTCAGCCTATGGAGACGACGTGCGGCCGGTCAATCAGCGGTCAGAGGCCGGCCACGTAGGCGCGGTAGGCGGCAGCGTCCAGGAGGTGCTCTTGGGCGTGGATGGCCCCACCCGACACCTCGACCTCGGCGATCCAGCCGTCACCGTACGGATCGCGGTTCAGCGTCTCGGGTGCCGTCTCGATGACGTCGTTGCGATGCACGATGACGCCGTCGATGGGCGCGAAGATGTCGCTCACGCTCTTCGTGGACTCCACCTCGCCGCAGGCCGCACCCGCGCTGATGGTCTCCCCCACGTGCGGCAGGGTCACGAACACCACGTCACCGAGGGCGTCCTGGGCATAGTCGGTGATGCCGAAGCGCACGATCCCATCTGACACCTCATGGACCCACTCGTGGTCCTTCGTGTAGTGGAACTCCTCCGGGATGTTCGTCATTGCGACCCTCCAAGCTCACGACGTGGGGGCAGCGTAGCGCGGGCGTTGCGGCTGCACGATGGAGTCGATGGTCATGTCTGCCGAGGTCTGCGCCGAGAAGTGCGCACCGGCCGCATTCACCGCATCGGCCACACCGCCGGGAATCCTGAGCGCAGCGGCCATTGTGTCGCCCTCACCGATTGCGGTAATGACGTACGGCGGCGTGACCGTCGCCCCCGAGATGTCGATGCCGCGCGTATGGCCGTCGGCGAACCAGGTGCTCACGATGATGCGCTGGCCGTTGATGTCGATCGCCTCCGCCCCCGCGTCACGCAGTTCCTGCACGGCGTCGAGGATGATCGACGCATCGAGCACACCCTGGGGGTCCTGCAGGCGCACGACAATGCCGGGCCCATACACGGGGACGGTGCCGGCGAGCACGCTCAGTGCATCCACCCGTGCACGCGTCTGTGCGATCACCTGCTCGGGTGAACCTGCCAGCAACTGGTCCCTCGCAGTCACGAGGGAACGCGTCTCGGCCTCGAGCCGGGTGCGCCGCTGCGTGAGGTCGTCGAGGATCTGGATGAGGTCGCTCTCGCGGGCGGTGGCGAGCACACCCGTCGTGTCGTTCGTCTGCGCCGTGCCGACCACCGCGAAGCCGAGAAGGACGCACACGAGCCCGACGACGATCTGCCGCCGAAGGTTGCGTGGCCCGCGGAACACCGGTCGCATGTCAGGCCTTGAAGAGTCGGCGGCGGATGGCGGCCAGATTGGAGAAGATGCGCGCCGAGAGCACGACGACCACACCCGTCGACAACTGTGCACCCACCCCGAGCTGGTCGCCCAGGAAGACGATGAGGGCGGCGACGATGACATTGCTGAGGAACGACACCACGAACACACGATCGTCGAACACCTGCTCGAGCATGGCCCGGAAGGCACCGAACACGGCATCGAGGGCGGCGACGATGGCGATCGGCAGGTAGGGCTGCAGCCACAGCGGCACGGCCGGCTGCAGCACCACGCCGAGGAGCACACCGACGAGCAGGCCGAGCGCGGGGATCATGATGCGGTGCCTCCTGGGTGCGCGACGGTGGGCAGGGCCGAGGACGCTGCGGGGACGTTGAGTGCCCGCTGGGCGGACGCCGACCACCGGATACGGTACTGATCACGCAGTTGCCCGAGCTCCTGCCACTCCGCGGTGCGACGAAGCCGTGCCAGCAGCTGCGTCCCCGATCCGAGCGCGGTGATGCGCACCGGCTGGGCAATGGGCTTGTAGTCGACGAGGATCGCGCTGCCGGCATTGCGGATCGAGGTGCGTGTCGTGAGCCGGATCCCGTTCACGGCGATGGCCTCCGCCCCCGCCTGCCACAACCCGTTCACGGCATGCTGGACGTCCCGGTCGAGCACCCGTCCCAGGTTCGTCGTACCGGCATAGGTCGGGTGCGCGGCGTCCTCCAGGGTGAGCAGCACGCCCGGACCGCGCAGGGCGCGGAACCCGGCCGCCATGGCCTGGGTGTCGAGCGACGACGCGAGTGATCCGGTGAGGTCGGGGCGCACCAACTGCTGCGTAGCCAGCAGGTCGGCCTGCGCCTGTGCGTAGGCCTGCTCGACAGCGGCGGTGCGCACCTGTTCCGCGGCAACCCGGGCCCGGAGGGCGTCCTGCTCGGCGGTGATCTGGGGACGCGATCGTGCGATGCCGATGCCGGCCGAGACCACGACGAAGCCCACGAGCGTCATCGACAGCACGGACAGGGCGCGCCCGACCCAGTCGACGCGATGGGCGGTGCGGCCGCGGTACTCCACGATGCCGTCGGCTTCGAGGATGGCGCGCAGCCAGTCGACACGGGTGGTCGTCGTCACGCAGCGTCCCCATGCATCGTCCAGTAGAGGTAGGCGGCGTACCAATACATGGCGACTCCCCACAGGCCGAAGGCCCAGCCGAAGGCGCGCGCCACGTCGTGGATCGCGGGCACCGCGGCGCCGAGCAGCAGGATGGGGAACGAGTACAGCAGCAGCATGGTCGCGGCCTTGCCGACGTAGTGCACGGGCATACCGAGCACACCGCGGGTGCGCAGCCAGGCGAGATAGGCGAGC
>JAKALQ010000009.1 GCA_021824095.1 Actinomycetes bacterium | reverse complement strand
CGCGCGATCTGTGGTTTCGGGCCCGAATCTCGCGAGATTCGGGCCCGAAACCACAGATCGCGCCCTTGGCGCTGGGAGGTGGGCGATGCCCTCAGCCGAGGCGGGCGGCACCCACGCTGGCCGCGTACTGCCAGGCGCTCCACGCGGAGTCGACCATCGACTCGAGGTCGTGGATCGCGGCCCAGCCGAGGTCGGCATTCGCTCGCGCGGCAGAGGTGACGATGCGTGCGGGATCGCCGGGGCGACGCGGTGCCACCTCGGGCGTGAACGCGATGCCGGTGACGTCCGCGACGGCGTCCATGATCTGACGCACGCTCACGCCCTCGCCGCGCCCGAGGTTGTAGCGGGTGGCGAGCGGCGCGTCAGCCGCCAGACGACGAGCCGCGGCCACATGCGCGGACGCGACGTCGGCGACGTGGATGTAGTCGCGCACGCAGGTGCCGTCGGGCGTCGGGTAGTCGGTACCGAAGATGCGCGGGGTGCGACCCTCGCTGATCGCGGCAAGGACGAGGGGGAAGAGGTTGTGCGGCGACACGTCGAACACCTCGCGCGCCCCACTGCCGACGACATTGAAGTAGCGCAACGCCGTCCACTGGAAGGGCGTGAGCCCCGCGAGCTCGCGGGAGCGGGCGAGGTCGCGGCACAGCCACTCGCCGATGAGCTTGCTCTCACCATATGGCGACTCTGGCGCCGTCGGGGTGTCCTCGTCGACGAGGTCGACGTCCGGCGTGCCGAACACGGCCGCAGATGACGAGAACACGAAGCGCATGACGTCATGTCGGGCGCACGCCTCGAGCAGCAGGCGCATGCCCTCGACGTTGATGCGGTAGCACTCGAGCGGGGTCTGCACCGACACCCCCGCGTACTTGAAGCCAGCCAGGTGCACGACACCGTCGATCCGCGCCGCATCGAACGCGCGCTCGAGGTCGGGCACGCTCGTGATGGAGCCCTGCACGAGCGGCACACCGTCCGGCACGAACTCCTTGCGGCCGGTCGAGAGGTCATCGAGGACGACGACGTCGATGCCCTCCGCGCGGAACGCCCGCACGATGTGCGACCCGATGTACCCGGCTCCACCCGTCACCAACCACGCCATCGCAACCCCTCACACCTTGGCCATCGTCGCACGCACAGCATCGCACCTCATGCGACGAGGTGCGCGCCCTGCGCCGGCGTCACATCGTGCACATCGGGCGCCCGCCATCCGCGTGCCGCATACGCCGCGGTGACGGCCGTCGTCACCGCCGCAACCGCATCCGTCGGCACGAGCGCGATCGCGCTGCCACCGAAGCCACCACCCACCATGCGGGCGCCGAGGGCACCCGCGGCACATGCGGCATCCACGGCGACATCGAGCTCCTCGCAACTCACCTCGAGGTCGTCGCGCAGCGATCGATGCCCCTCGGTGAGCACCGGGCCGACCGCGGCGATGTCACCCGCCTCAAGCAGGACGATGGTGCGCAGCACGCGCGCGTTCTCGGTGACGACATGGCGGGCACGACGTCGCAGCACCGGGTCCGCCAACTGCTCGACGGCAGCCGCATCCGTGACGGCACGAAGCGACGGCACACCGAGCTGCACCGTCGCCGCCTCGAGCGCCCGCCTGCGCTCGCCGTACTCATCGACGACGAGTTGGTGGTGTGCGTGCGTGTCGATGACAAGCAGGTGCAGACCCTGTGCGCGCAACGGGAAGGGCACCGTGCGCGTGGTGTCCTCGCCCGTGTCGAAGAAGATGAGGTGGTCGGCCTCGCCGAGCATCGACGCCACCTGGTCCATGGATCCGGTCGGTGCACCGACAAACTCGTTCTCGGCGCGCTTCGCGACCCGAGCCACCTCCCGCGCGGGCATCGTGGCGCCGGCGAGGTCGAGCACCGCGAGTGCGACGGCGCACTCGACAGCGGCGGACGACGACAGTCCCGCTCCAGCGGGCACCGTCGACGAGATGCGCAGGTCACACGCGGGCACTGGGACGCCCGCCTCACGCAGCGCCCACACCGTCCCGATGACGTAGGCCGCCCACCCTCGCACGTCCCCGGGTGCCACGGACGCGACATCGGCCTCCACGTGCTCGCCGGGCATCTCACGCGATTCCGCGGTGACCCGCCCATCGGTGCGCGGCGTCGCCTCGCAGGTGACGCCCATGTCGACGGCCATCGGCAGGGTGAGCCCGCCCGTGTAGTCGGTGTGCTCGCCGATGAGGTTCACCCGCCCGGGCGCATGGGCGCGGCTCATGCGCGCTCCCAGGCCTCGCGCAGCAACTGCGCCGACTGCTCCGGCGGCACGTCGCTGATGTACGCCCACATGCTCATCTCGGAGCCTGCGGGGTACTTCAGCTTGTTCGGCGCCCGTCGGTTCGACTGCAGCTGCAGGTGCAGCGTCACGGCGTCGCGCTCATCCGCCGGACCGTTGCAGGGCGCCTGAAACCAGCCGGCGACGTACGGCATCGTGACACCGAGCAGGGCGTCGAACGCGCGCAGCAATCGCGGGTACACCGTGGCAAGCTCGTCGCGCTCCGCGTCCGTCAGCTCGGTGAAGTCGTGGACGCCGGCACGCAGCGGGTGCAGCTGCACCTCGAAGGGCCACCGTGCCGCGAAGGGCACGAAGGCGATCCAGTGCTGCGAGCGGAACACGAGGCGCCGACCATCGGCGGCCTCGCGGGCGATGACGTCGGCGATGAGTCCCCGCCTGCCGCGCGCACGGTGGGACCGATCCTGTTCGATGAGGCGCACAATGCGCGGCGGCAGGTACGAGTAGCCGTAGATCTGCCCATGCGGATGGTGCAGCGTCACGCCGATCTCGACGCCACGGTTCTCGAACGGGAACACCTGGCGCACATACGGCAGCGCGCTGAGCGCCGCCGTGCGATCGGTCCACGCATCGATGACGAGGCGAGCCTGCGCCGGGGTGAGCTTCGTGAACGAGCCATCATGGTCCGCCGAGAAGCACACCACCTCACACCGTCCGGCCGCTGGCGCGACGGCATCGAGCCCGGGTTCCGGCAGCTCCCACTCGCCCTCGGGCGCACGCAGCGACGGGAAGCGGTTCTCGAATACGACGACGTCGTAGGACGACTCCGGGATCTCGGACAGCCGCCCGTCCACGGTCGGGCACAGCGGGCACTCGCTCGCCGCAGGCAGGTGCGTGCGCGTCTGACGGTGGCCCGCGATGGCGATCCACTCGCCCGTCATGACGTCGTAGCGGACCTCGCCGATCGCGGCGCCCTCGTCGAGGCCACGTTCGTCGACCGCGGTGCGCGGAGGCGCGCCATCACGATCGAAGTAGATGATCTCGCGCCCATCACTGAGACGGCTAGGCGTGCGGCGCATCTGCCCCATCCTCCGGCTTCGCATAGATGACATGCTCGACGTGCGCGCCGAGCACCTGTCGGGCAGCATCTGGCATGTCGGTGTCGGTGATGACGGTCGTCGCCTCATCGAGCGGTGTGATGCGGGCAAGGCCGACCGCGCCCCACTTCGTGCTGTCCGACACGACGATGAACTGCCGCGCAGTGGCGGCGAAGGCCCGGTTCGTCTCGGCTTCCAGGATGTTGGGCGAGGTGAACCCCGCCTGCTCATCCATGCCGTGCACCCCCATGAAGCAGATGTCGAGGTTGAGGCTGCGCATGTTGTCGACGGCCATGGGTCCGACGAGCGCATCCGACGGCGTGCGCGTGCCACCAATGACGATGACGGCGATGTCCGCCGGTGACACATCGACGAACACGTCTGCCACGCGGATGGAGTTGGTGACGATCGTGATGTCACGCAATGACCGCAGCTGCTGGGCGACGAGGTGCGTCGTCGTGCCCGCAGTGAGGCCGATGGCGGAGCCCGGCTGCACGAGCGCCGCGGCCGCCTTCGCGATCGCGAGCTTTGCACCCGACGCGAGCGTCGACTTCGCGAGGAACCCCGGCTCACGTCCACGCACCGACTGCGATGCCGTGGCACCACCGTGCACCTTCGTGAGGGCACCGTCGGCATCGAGGGCATCGAGGTCACGACGCACCGTCATCTCGGAGACATCGAGCACCTGCGCGAGCCCCGTGACGGTGACGACACCCTCACGGGCCAGCAGTTCCAGGATGCGTTCACGCCGCTGCGCAGCGAGCATGGTGGGCACCTCCCCTCCGGTGGTGGACGCGACGCGCACTCATGCCGTCACCTTGGTGAGTTCGAACAGCGTGGCCTGCTCGGCGCACAGGATCGGAGGCTGGACGCCGACGTCCATGAGCACCCGCCCGGGGAGCTCGACGCCGTCCTGCAGCCAACCGGGGAGGCGGATCTGCCAGTAGCGCGGGGTGCCGGCCGGCCGCACCTCGACGATGCGGTAACGGGCGTCGGGATCGAGGCCCGAGAGGCGGAGCATGGCCGGCCGCGATGCCACCGCGACGCCCTCCTGCACGTAGGCGAGGAGGGCGCGGGAGCCATCGGCCGCGATGACGCCATGCGCGGACGCGTCAGCAGTGGGAAGGTCGAGGCGCACCATGCGCCCGCTGTGCAGCAACACGCGGTTGGCCTTGTAGTACTCGGCCCACGAACGCAGGATGGCCCGCTCCTCCGGTGTCGTCTGCGTGATGTCCCACTCGATGCCCGCATGCCCGAACAGCGCGGTGATGAGCCGGAAGGTGAGGCCATGGGCGCGGCCGGCCGTGTGTCCCGGCGACGGCGACACATGCGAGTCGACGAGCTCCGGCGGCAGCAGCTGCATCGTCCAGCGCTGGATGCGCTGCCGTTCGAGGGCCTCGTTGTTGTCCGACGCGTGCACGCGATCGCAGTGCTCCATGATGCCGAGGTCGATGCGCCCGCCACCGGACGAGCACGACTCGATCTCGATCCCCGGGTGCCGCCGCTTCACCTCGTCAAGCAGGCGGTAGAGGGCCAACGTCTGCAACCGCACCCCCGGGCGTCCGAGGTGCCCGGGATCGGTGAGCGGCCGATTGTGGTCCCACTTGAGGAAGCGGATCGTCGGGTACTCGGTGAGGACGGCATCGATCTGGGCGAGGACGTGTGCGAAGGCACCCTCGTGCGAGAGGTCGAGCACCTGCTGGTGGCGCCACTCGGGCGGGACCCGCCCGTCGACCTGCAGGATCCAGTCGGGGTGCGCACGGAAGAGGTCGGAGTCGGGGTTCACCATCTCGGGTTCGAACCACAGCCCGAACTCGATGCCGCGGTCGGCGAGGCACTGCGCGAGCGGGTGCAGGCCCTGCGGCCACGCGTCGGGCGACACCACCCAGTCGCCGAGCCCGGCACGATCGTCACGACGGGCACCGAACCAGCCGTCGTCCAGCACGAAGCGCTCCACGCCGATCTCGGCACACACGTCGGCAAGCTGCTCCAGCTTCGCGAAGCGGTGGTCGAAGTACACCGCCTCCCACACGTTGATGGTGAGCGGGCGCGGACGTCGCGGATGCTGCGGGCGGGCACGCAGCCAGTCATGCAGCATGCCGGCCGCGCCGTCGAGGCCCGCCGACGAGTGCACGGCGACCACCTCCGGCGCGAGGTACGACTCCCCCGGTGCGAGCACCACCTCACCGGGCAGTAGCAACTCGCCCGCCCCGATGTGCGTGGTGCCGTCAGCCAGGCGCTCGACGACGTGGCGCGAGTTGCCCGACCACGCCAGCGAGAGGCTCCACACGGATCCCGCGCGGAAGCGCGCATCTGCCGTCATCGCCATGAAGGTGAGGGTGTGGTCGTGGCCGGTGCGACCCTCGCGGATCTCGCGCACCCAGCGGCCGTGCTCGATGCGGCGCCGCTGCGGGTACACCTCACGCGACCAGTTGCCGGTGAAGTCCATGACTTCCGTGGCCTGCGCAGGGAGGGGCAGGCCCACCTGCACGTCGTCCACGGTGTATGCGTCGGTGCCGACGTTCGTGAGCCGGTACCGGATGCGGAGCACGCCCTCGGGCGCCATGGCGAACGTGGTCTCGAGACGCAGCCCGGCGGCGTCATCGGCGCCCGTCACGGTGCAGGTGCGATCGTCGGCGGTGATGGCCTCGAGGCGGAAGCGGGTCGAGAAGGCACGGCCGTCGCGGTGGCCGGACACCGTGGGCGCCCCGAGGAAGCCGTCGGCGGGATCCCGGCTGATCGTCACGGGCATTGGCTCGTCGAAGGCGGAGTGGCCCTGGCCGAGGTCGGCCGCGCGACGCATGCGGGCCACATCCTCGTGCGCGAGCGGCCCCAGGTCCGACCCCCAATGCAGCACGCGGGGCAGTCGTGGACCGGTCGCATCGAGGACGAGGGCATGGTCGCGGGCTCGCAGCACGACGACACTCGACATGGCTGCCTCCTCCGTCACGCGTGGTCGGCGTATTCCAGCACGGTCGATCACAAATGCACAAGATGTTTCACATCCGATCAGGATGCCTGCGTCTGTTACACGCGGGGCACGCGCGGCGATGTGCGCGGCGGATATGCTGCTTGAGAACGTTCACGGAATGTGGCAGGGATGCGCGGACCTTCAGTCATCGACGTCGCTCGGGTGAGCGGTGTGTCGGCGCAGACCGTCTCCCGCGTCATCAACGGGCATGCCAGCGTGCGTCCGAGCACCCGGGCCCGCGTGCAGCAGGCCCTCGACGAGCTCGGCTACGTGCCGAACCGCGCCGCCCGCGCCCTCGTCACCGGACGCACCGGCACCATCGGCATCGTGAGCTACGACGTCACCTACTTCGGCCCGGCCTCCGTGCTGCACGCGGTGCAGGGCGCCGCCCGCGAGCGGGGCTACGCGGTGCACGTCGCCACGGCCGCCGACATCACCGCCGACGCGATCGCCGAGGTCGTGCAGGAGGTGGCCCGGCACGGCGTGGACGGCATCGTCGTCGACACCCCGCAGCTCGTGGCCCAGCCGCTCATCGACCTGCCGCCGCGCACCCCACCGCTCCTGTTCGTCACGTCGCTCGGCTCGCCCTCGAAGCCAGCCGTCGGCATCGACGATGTCACGGGCGTGCGCCGCCTCATCGGGCACCTCATCGAGCTCGGCCATACCCGCATCGCCCAGATCTCGGGCTCCCAGGGCTGGTTCGACGCCGACGGCCGTGTGCTCGTCTGGCGCGAGGTGCTGCGCGAGCACGGTCTGCGCGACGACCTGCTGTGGCGCGGTGACTGGACCCCCCAGTCCGGGTACGACGCGGCCCGCGAGATCCTCGAGGCCACCGATGCCACCGCCATCTTCGCCGCCAACGACAGCATGGCACTCGGCGCCCTCAAGGCGGCGGCCGACGCGGGCCGCTCGGTGCCGTCCGATCTCAGCATCGTCGGCTATGACGACAGCCCCGAGTCCCCCTACTTCATGCCCGCGCTCACCTCGGTGAACCAGAACTTCGCCGCCCTGGGCGAGCTGTGCATGGAGACCCTCATCCGACTCGTCGAGGAGGGCACCGCCCCCGACGAGCGCATCCTCGTGACGCCGTCGCTGCGCGTACGCGCCAGCTCGGCGCCGCCGTCCGACCGCGACTGAGCACCGTCGACCGCGCCCCCGGTTACGGTTCGATCGCGGGCCCGTCACATTTTGATAACGTTATCAAAACCCGTTGACGTTCGATTCTGTTCACCCTCACAATTCCGCTCATCGCACAACCTCGCTCCCCGAGGCCACGGCACGGCACGAATGTGAACGTTGCCAAACGCGGAGGGCGCGGCTCGCGAGACCGCAGGGGGCCAGTCCCTGGCCCACGGCCGGTCGCACGGACGCTCAGGTCTGCCGACCAGGGGCACCGCGCCACATGCCAACACCGAGAAAGGGTGCACATGAAGAAGCAAGTGAGGAAGGTGATCGGCCTCGCGACGAGCGTCGGTCTCCTCAGCGCGGGCGTGGCGCTGGCGCCCGCGCCCGCAACTGCTGCGTCCGGCCCGACGCCGGCGCAGATCGCCAAGGCGATGAACACGCCGACGACGCTGACGTTCTGGACCTGGGTCGGCAACATCCAGGACGAGGTCAAGGTCTTCGAGAAGAAGTACCCGAAGATCCACGTGAAGGTCCTGAACGTCGGCCAGGGCGGCCCGCACTACCAGAAGCTCCGCGCCGGTGCGCTCTCCGGCTCCGGTCTGCCGGACGTCGCCCAGGTTGAGTACCAGTACATCCCCACCTTCGTCGCCCTCAAGGCGCTGCTCGACATCTCGCCCTACGTGAGCAAGGACTTCCGCAAGAAGTTCGTCGACTGGACCGTGTCGCAGGTGAGCGGCCCCAAGGGCCAGATCTACGGCGTCCCGCAGGACACCGGCCCGATGGGTCTGCTGTACCGCAAGGACATCTTCGACAAGTACGGCATCTCCGTGCCGAAGACGTGGGACGAGTTCGCCGCGGCGGCCCACAAGCTGCACGCCGCTGACCCGAACGTCTACCTCGCCGATTTCACCGGCAACGACGGTGGTTGGTGGAACGGCCTCCTCTGGCAGGCCGGCAGCCGCCCGTTCGGCATCAAGGGCACGAGCACGGTGAAGATCGCCACCGATGACGCCAACTCGCAGAAGGTCGCCAACTACTGGGCCGGCCTCGTGAAGGACGGCGTCGTCGCCACCGATCCGGCCTGGAACAACGACTGGTACGCCGGTTGGAACTCGGGCAAGTACGCGACGTGGCCGACGGCCGCGTGGGGTGCTGGCTTCATGGCCGACAACGCGAAGAGCACGGCTGGCAACTGGCGTGTCGCGCCGATGCCGCAGTGGTCCGCGTCGGGCAAGCAGGTTGCCGGCAACTGGGGTGGTTCGTCCGACGTCGTGCTCCGCACGACCAAGAACCCCATCGCCGCCGCGCAGTTCGCTGAGTTCCTCAACAGCAACCCGAAGACCGCGATGATGCTGAGCACGGAGCAGTTCCAGTTCCCCGCTGCCAAGATCATCCTGGGCAACAAGGCCTGGCAGAACTCCTCGGTCGCCTTCTTCGGTGGCCAGAAGGTCAACCAGCTCTTCGGTCAGATCAGCAACACGGTCGCGAAGGACTACAAGTGGAGCCCGTTCCAGGACGAGGTCTACACCGAGTGGCAGAACATCCTGGCCTCGGCCATCGTGAACAAGGGCGATGTGCCCGGCGCAGTGAAGCAGCTGCAGTCGAGCCTCGTCTCGTACGCGGTCGACCAGGGATTCACCGTCACCCACTGACGGAATCGTGGGGAGGGCGCTCCGGCGCCCTCCCCACACCCACCCCAACACGGACTTGGAGGCATCCATGGCAAGGCAACCACGCGGCGGCCGCAATCGGGAGCGCGCCGGCCTCCTCTTCATCGCTCCCTTCCTCTTGGTGTTCGTCACCCTCTTCATGACGCCGCTGTTCTACGCCGGATACCTGAGCGTGTGGAAGCAGACGCTGGTGGGTGGCAATCACTTCGTGGGCTTCGCGAACTACGCCAAGGCGCTTGTCGACCCGGCGTTCCGGTCCGGCCTCGGGCACGTGGCGGCGTTCTTCTTCCTCCAGGTCCCCGTGATGCTCATCCTGTCGATCTCGCTGGCCCTCGCCATCGACAGCGGCAAGCTCCGGGGCGCGAAGGTGTACCGCATCATCGCGTTCCTGCCATACGCCGTCCCCGCAGTCGTGAGCTCGGTCATCTGGGGCTACCTGTACGGCCCCAACTTCGGCCTCGAGGCGCAGCTGTCGCAGTTCCTGCCGATCCCCAAGATCAACTTCCTGAGCTCCACGCTCGCCCTGCCGTCACTCGCGAACATCGTGACGTGGGAGTTCGCGGGCTACAACATGATCATCCTGTACGCCGCGCTCAAGTCGATCTCCACCGACCTCTATGAGGCCGCAGCCGTCGATGGTGCCGGTGCCATCCGCATCGCCTGGAGCATCAAGCTGCCCGCCCTCCGGCCCGCCATCTTCCTCACCGTGCTCTTCTCGGTCATCGGCAGCTTCCAGCTGTTCACCGAGCCGTACAACCTCGCGAACATCGCGCCCATGGTGTTCAACAACTCGTACACGCCGAACATCTACGCGTACTCCACGTCCTTCACGAGCCTCGACCAGAACTACGCCGCCGCGCTGTCGTTCCTGCTCGGCTTCGTCGTCATCATCATGTCGGGCGCCCTGCGGCTCGTCGCACGCAACCGGAAGGAATCCTGATGGCCTCCAAGCGCGCTGTGCAGAAGAACAGCAAGCTGCTGCAGCTCATGATGCTCGTGGCGGCCGCCTACTTCCTCATCCCCCTGTTTTGGCTCGTGGTCGCCTCCACGAAGAGCATGAGCAGCCTTTACAACAGCTTCGGCATGTGGTTCGCCTCGCCGTTCTCGCTGTTCGAGAACGTGCACAAGGTCTTCACGCTGAGTGACGGCATCTTCCTGCACTGGGCGAAGAACTCCATCGTGTACGCCGTCGGTGGTGCACTCGGCGCAGCCATCATCTCCACCCTCACCGGGTACGGCTTCTCCAAGTACCGCTTCCGCGGCAGCAACCTGCTGTTCGGCCTGGTGCTCGTCACCATCATGGTGCCGACGACGGCACTCGCCCTCCCCACGTACCTGATGTTCGTGAAGTTCCACCTCGTGAACACCACCTGGGCCGTCATCCTGCCGTCGCTCGTGAGCCCCATCGGCGTCTACCTCATGCGCGTCTACTGCGACTCCGCCGTGCCGCAGACCCTGCTCGAGGCGGGGCGCATCGACGGCGCCGGTGAGTTCCGCATCTTCCGCGACATCTCGGTGCGCATGCTGGCACCCGGCTTCGTGACCGTGCTGCTGCTGTCGATCATCGGCGTCTGGAACAACTACCTGCTCCCCCTCATGATGGTGAGCGTCGCCGAACTGCAGCCACTCACGGTCGGCCTCTCCGTCTGGAACCTGCAGGCGAACGCCGGTGGCGGCTTCGTCGACGGCAGCATGCCCGTGGTGCTCATCACGGCGTCCCTCATCACCGTCATCCCGCTCATGCTCGCCTTCCTCCTGCTGCAGCGCTTCTGGGAGAACGGCCTCTCCGCAGGTGCGGTGAAGGAGTGACCGGCTGAGGCCGTCGCCCACGCCGCCGTCCCATCCGCACCGCCTGACAAGGACCCGCATGTTCCCCCAGTTCTGGCAGACGCCGGAGATCACCGCCATCGGTCGCGAGCCCATGCTCGGCCTCGAGGCCGAGCGCTGCGTGCCGCTCGACGGCGAGTGGCGCTTCCAGCTGCTCGACGCCCCCGATGCCGAGCCGACGTCCACCTGGGCCACCGCCCCGGTGCCGTCACTCTGGACGATGCAGGGCACCTGGGACCTCCCCCAGTACACGAACGTGCAGATGCCCTTCAGCACGCTCCCGCCGACGACACCGCGCCTGAACCCCACGGGCATCTACGAGCGTGACCTCGACATCCCCGAGCAGTGGCTCGCTGATCGCATCGTGCTCAGCGTCGGTGGCTTCGAGAGCCTGCTCGTCGTCTCGGTGAATGGTGTCGAGGTGGGCATGGCGAAGGACGGGCGCCTCGCGTCGGACTTCGACATCACGCGCCACCTGCGTCCCGGTGCGAACACGCTGCGACTGCGCGTGGTGAAGTGGTCGGACGCATCCTTCATCGAGGACCAGGACGAGTGGTGGCATGGCGGCATCAGCCGGTCCGTCGCGCTCTTCCGCACGCCACGCACGCACGTCGAGCGCCTGCACCTCACCCCCGGCTTCGACCTCGGGTCCGGCGAGGGCACCCTGCGCGTCCGCGCGAAGCTGGCCTATGCGCACGGGGAGGCGGTGCCCGACTACCGCCTGCGCATCACGCTGCCCGGGCAGCAGGAGCCGGTCACGCTGGCCCTGCCCGTGGCTCGCTCCACGAAGCACACCGAGTTCACGCCGGAGCAGGCCGCCGCGGCGTGGGCGTTCTTCCTTGGCGAGTACGCCGACGGCGACATCCCCGCGGAGATCGGTGCGCGGCTGCGCGAGGTGGAGCCCCTGCCCATCGGTGAGGTCGATGTCACCGTGCACGTGCCTGGCGTGCAGCCGTGGTCGGCTGAGTCACCGACGCGCTATGGCATCCGCGTGGACCTGCTCGACCCCTCGGACGTCGTGGCAGAGACCTTCCAGCGCGAGATCGGGTTCCGCGACGTCCGCATCGTCGGTCGCCAGCTGCTCGTGAACGGGCAACCCGTGCTGCTGTACGGCGTGAACCGTCACGACTTCCACCCCCGCACGGGCCGTGTGCTGAGCCGCGACGACATCCGCGCCGACCTGCTCGAGCTCAAGCGCTGGAACGTGAACGCCATCCGCACGTCCCATTACCCCAACGACCCCGCGCTGCTCGATCTCACCGACGAGCTCGGCTTCTATGTCGTCGATGAGGCCAACATCGAGGCCCACGCCTACTACGACGCCATCTGCGACGACCCGCGCTACACGAACGCCTTCGTCACGCGCGTGGGCCGCATGGCCGAGCGCGACCTGCACCATGCGTCGGTCATCATGTGGTCGCTCGGCAACGAGTCGGGCTACGGCGCCAACCATGACGCGGCGGCCGGCTGGCTGCGGCACTTCGACCCCACGCGCCCGCTGCACTACGAGGGCGCCATCCGCGGCGACTGGCGCGGCGGCCATCGCGCCACCGACGTCGTCTGCCCCATGTACCCGTCGATCCATGCGATCGTCCGCCACGCCACGCTCGGGCAGCAGGACCGTCCCCTCATCATGTGCGAGTACTCGCACGCGATGGGCAACAGCAACGGCACGCTGCGCGAGTACTGGGAGGCCATCGAGTCCCACGAAGGGCTGCAGGGTGGCTTCATCTGGGAGATGTGGGACCACGGGCTCGAGCAGCGCCTGCCCGACGGACGCATGCGCCACGCATACGGCGGCGACTTCGGTGAGACCGTGCACGACGGCAACTTCTGCTGCGACGGCGTCATGTTCCCCGACCGCACGGCGAAGCCGGCGATGCACGAGTTCCTGCAGCTCGCGGCACCGCTGCGCGTGCACGACCTCGGTGGTGGGCGCATGCGCCTGGAGCACCGACGCTGGTTCGTCACCGCTGACGACCTCGACCTCGTGTGGCACGCGCTGCGTGCTGACGGCAGCGTCGAGACGGGACGCATCGCTGTGCCGGCCATCGCACCGCGGGATGCCGCGGAGGTGGTGCTGCCCGTCGCGGATGCCGTGCTCGTGACCTGCTCGATCCGCATGCGAGCGGCGACGCCGTGGGCGCATGCCGACCACGAGGTGGGCTGGGCACAGTTCGGGGATGTCTCGGCCGCGGCACCGCTGCAGGCACGCGCGGCCGGCACCCCGTCGACACCCGCCGAGGATGAGCGTCAACGCCTCGCCGACATCGCCGGCGCCGCACGACTGTCACTGTGGCGTGCACCCACGGACAACGATCGCATCGGTGGCCTGGCCCGGCAGTGGGAGGCGCTGGGACTGCGCACGCTCTCCATGGTCGACGAGCATCGCAACGGTGATCGTCTGGAGCGCACCCTCAACACCGGCAGCGGCGAGGTGGTGACGCACCACCGCACCATCGTGCACACGACGCACGGCGTGCGCGTGCACGAACAGGTGACGGTGCCCGCTGCCCTGCATGACCTTGCCCGTGTCGGCATCGAGGTGGTGCTGCCCTCACCGGAGCAGATCACGTGGTTCGGCAGCGGGCCGCACGAGACCTACCCGGATCGCGACCTCGCCCGCGTCGGCCTGTGGTCGAGTGACGTCGACGGCCTGCACACCGACTACATCCGTCCGCAGGAGAACGGGGCACGCCAGCGCGTGCAGTGGATGCAGGTGTCCGGCCCGGCAGGGGCATGGCGCATCAGCAACGACGCTCCCCGGCACATGTCGGTGTCGCGCTTCACGGATGCGATGCTCGCGGACACCGGGCACAACGTCGACCTGGTGCCCGTGGAGGGCGTCGTGGTGCATCTCGATGCCGCCCACCGCGGCGTCGGCACCGCGAGCTGCGGCCCGGACACGCTCGACGCCTACCGCGTCGGCCCCGGCACCTACGAGTGGACCTGGACCCTGGAGCGCGTCCTCCCCGCCCAGCCCTGAGTGCCCAGCGCCCCTCCCCCCTCCCGCGATCTGTTGTTTTGGAGCCGAATCTGGCGATATTCGGGCCCACAACAACAGATCGCGTTGGGGTGGGCACGGGCGCGCCCGGTGCGGGTGGGTGTTGCGCCCGCCCGGTTGGGACGTCGACTACAGCACGTGGACGCGATTGCGTCCGGCGCGCTTTGCCGCATACATGGCGACATCGGCGCGTTCGATCAGGTGGTCCAGCGACTCGTCGGGCAGCGCCAGGGCGACGCCGATGCTGAGCGACGTGCGCACGTCACCGGAGGCGGTGGCGACGGGGACCGCCGCCGCGCGGCAGATGCCCTCGGCCACCTGCACGGCACTCGCCAGAGCATCGATGCCGTGGAGGACGACGAGGAACTCATCGCCGCCCACCCGCGCCACCAGGTCGTCGGCCCGCACGGTCGCCGTGATGCGCTGCGCCAGTTCGACGAGCACCTGATCGCCGACCACATGGCCGAAGCCGTCGTTGATCTCCTTGAAGTTGTCGGAGTCGCAGAACAGCACGGCCAACTGCCCGGACGTCGTGCGTCGCTCATGGAGTGCAGAGCCCAGCCGGCGCATGGCCTCGCCGTGGTTCAGGGTGCCGGTGAGCCCGTCATGCTGCGCCTGATGCTCCAGGCGCCGGGCCTCCTCGAACCGATCCGTCACATCACGCCACACCTGCAGCACTGCGTCGCCCACACGCACGGCACGCACGTCATACCGACGCAGTTCGCCGCCGAGGATGTCCGCCGGATACTCCCAGTCGTCGAGCAACAGGGCATCCCCCGTGGTGAGCACCTCGCGATAGCGGTCGAGCAGCCCGGTGGCGGTGACGGCCGGGTGGAGCTCGATGAGCGAGCGCCCGATCAGCACCTCGCGCGCCATGCCGTACACGGCAAGCGCGGCCGGGTTCACGTCATCGAAGCGGAAGTCACACACGTCGCCTGCAGCGTCGCGCACCGGCGTGAGCAGCACATAGGGGTCGAGCATGGCATCGAGCACCGCCCGCTGGAAGGCGTGGGACGCGGCCAGTTCGGCGCGCACCGCATGCTCTGCGGTGACCTCTCGCCAGCCGCCGATGCGATACGCCGGACGTCCGGCGTCATCGAACACCTGCCGCCGGAGCAGGCTGATCCAGTGGTCGGCACCATCATGGTCGCGGATGCGGATCTCCGCACGCGGGGCGCCACCGTCCTGCAGCTCGGGGAGCCCCTCGACGAGCAGGTGGTAGTCATCCGGGTGCACGAACTCACCTAGGAAGCGGCCGACCAGGTCCGCCGGCTGCCACCCGAGGGACGCTGTGACGCTGTCCGACACCCACGTGAGGCGCCCATCGTTCGTGGCCGTCGACACAACATCCGTGGAGTTCTCGACGAGGAGGCGCAGCCGGGCCAACTCGTCACATTCGAGGGCGCAGCGCTCGGGGTCTCGCAGCAGCGCTCGTTCGGGGATGACTCGGGGGACGACGGCATCGCCGTGTGACACCGCGGTGTCGCCGGACACGCACATCCCTCCCGACTCTATCGGCGCTCGAAACGGTTCGAGAGCCTACGCCCCGTCGGCCCTGTCGTCAGGTTGCCAGGGGTGCGGCGCCGGCCCACGGGGCGTCGGGCCGCCGTCGGTACCCCCACCTCCGCGCACGATCTGTGGTTTTGGGCCCGAATCTGGCGATTTTCGGGCCCAAAATCACAGATCGCGAGAATGGAAGGGCATTGACAGCGACCGGGGGCGTCCGGGCAAGGTTCCCGGTGCAGCAGCCAGATGAAGGAGCACCATGGCCGACGACATCGAGCGACGCCTCAGCGCCCTCATTGACGAGGTGGTGCGCCAGCTCCAGGTGGCATCCCAGGGGTCTGCGCTCTGTGCGTTGAGTCGGAGTGGGCAGCCGGTCGACGCGGTGAAGTACTACGAGGGCGCTTGGGGTGCCCTCACCGAGCTGCGTCGCCTGCTGCGCACCACGCCGCCGACGGAGGCCTTCGCGACCAGCCTCGAGGAGTGGCGCGCCGACCTTGCCGCGCGCCGGGCAGCCGGCACGGATGGCAACTGGGTCGCCTACCGCACGGGTGGCATCGAGCACCTCACCATGCTGGCGGAGGCGTTGGGACTGACGGCACCCGCCGACCCCGCCTGAGCCACCCGTCCCTGCGCGATCTGTTGTTTCGGGCCCGAAAATCGCGATTTTCGGGCCCGAAACAACAGATCGCGGGTGCGCGCAGGCGTCAGCGCGGCGGCAGCGCGTAGCGCTCGACGATGGCGTCGAACACGCCGTCGAGTCGTGCGTCCACCTGCTGGCGGCGTGCGTCCGCCAGGTACCAGTCGACGATCTCGCGCGCACCCTTGGCGAAGGGGATGCGTGCCCGCCAGCCCGGGACGAGCGCCTTCACCTTGCTGTTGTCGAAGACCATGCTGTGCGACTTGTCAGCGAGCCAGGCCTCGCCAAGCCCGGCATCGAAGGTGGCCACCGCATCCGATGCGACATGGAGCAGCTGCGGCTCGACCCCGATGCGCGCCGCCATGGTGCGGTAGATCGCGTCCCACGGCAGTGCCTCATCGGACGTGATGTGCACGGCCTCCCCGATCGCGGCAGGCAGGCCAAGCAGGCCGACGAAGGCCTCCGCGAAATCGGTGTGATGGGTGAGCGTCCACAGCGACGTGCCATCGCCCGGCACCACAACTGGGCGACCCTGTCGCATGCGCTCCATCACGGTCCAGCCGCCGTCCATGGGGATCGCGGTGTGGTCGTAGGTGTGGCTGGGGCGCACGATCGTCATGGGGAAGGCCCGCTCGCGGTACGTCCGCACCAGCAGGTCCTCGCAGGCGATCTTGTTGCGCGCATACTGCGAGAGGGGATTGCGCAGCGGCGTCGACTCCGTGACAGGCAGTCGGGACGGCGGCTTCTGGTACGCGGACGCGGAGCTGATGAACACGAACTGCCCCACGCGTCCGGCGAACAGTTCGACGTCCTGCGCCACCTGGTCAGCCGTGAAGTCGAGGAAGTTGGCGACGACGTCGAACTCGCGGCCGTCGAGCGCCGCGCGCATCGAGTCTGGGTCGCGCACATCCGCCTGCAGTCTGCGCACGTCGGGCGGCAGTTCGCGTCCCGCGACGATGTTGCTGCCGCGGTTGAGCACCGTCACCGCATGCCCGCGCGCCACCGAGGCCCGGACGCATGCGCTGCTGATGGTGCCGGTGCCGCCGATGTAGAGGACGCGAAGTGCGGACGATCCCATGCCTGCTCCCAGCTGCCATGTGCGGACCTCGCATGCTACGGGCCGACGTCCATCGTGCAACGGGCGGCTGTGACCCCGCACCGCCGACTCCCCCACCGACCAACCTGAGCAACCTGCCGCCGCTTCACCAACCCGCAGCACGATCTGTTGTTCTGGGCCCGAATCTCGTGATAGTCGGGCCCAGAACAACAGATCGCGGCAGGGCGAGGGCCTCCCGCACCAGCTCGCGGCAACCGCAGGCAGCGCACGCTCGCGGCAGCGCACACCGCAGCGCGGACGTTGCACCACCCCGACACAGCCGTATGGCCGCCCCGATGGGACGGCCACACGACTTGCACGGTCGCTCAGGCGCCGTCGTCCACCTCGGCGATGGCGTCGCCCTGCCGGACGGTCGCCTCCTCGTCGCAGAGCAGTCGCACGACGCCGGCCACGGGAGCCTCGATGTCCATCGACACCTTGTCCACCATGACCTCGGCGATGATGTGCCCCGCGTTGACCCGTTCACCAGTGCGCACGAACCACGTGGCAAGCACGCCTTCGGCGTTCGGGTCCTTCGAGATGGCGGGGAAGTGCACGGTCACACTCATGCCATCAACCCTTCATCGCCTGCATGATCGCGGCCTCGATCTTGTCGCGCGTCGGCAGCGCCGCGTATTCGAGCCCGCGGGCGTACGGCACGGGCACGTCGGGGTAGGCGACGCGCTGCACCGGCACCTTGAGCAGGCGCGGATCGTGGTCCGTGATCGTCGCCACGACCTCACCACTGAGCCCGAAGGAGCGGTAGTCCTCGTCGACGATGACGAGACGGCCTGTCTTCGACACCGACGCGAGGATGGCCTCCCGGTCGAGTGGTGCGATGGTGCGCAGATCGAGCACCTCGACGCTCACCTTGCCCTCAAGTGACTCGGCGACATCGAGGCAGTGCTGTACCGACATCGAGACGCTCACGACGGTGACGTCCGTGCCGGGGTGCGGCACGGCGGCCTTGCCAATCGGCACCTCGTACGCCTCCTCGGGCACGGGGCCGATGGAGCGCGGGTTCTTCGCCATCCACGGCAGGCCCATGACGCCCTTGTGGAACATGAAGAGCACGGGGTTGTCGTCGCGGATCGCCGCGATCATGAGCCCCTTCGCGTCATGCGGGTTCGACGGTGCCACCACCTTGAGGCCCGGCATGTGCGCGAATGTCGCCCACAGGCACTGCGAGTGCTGGGCGGCATCCGAGTAGCCGCCGCCGACGGCCGTCATGAGCACCATCGGCACCTTCACGTTGCCGCCGGACTCGAAGTGGATCTTCGCCATGTGGTTGTAGATCTGGTCCATGGCGACGCCGAAGAAGTCGACGAACATGAGCTCGACGATCGGACGCATGCCCTCCGTCGCGGCGCCGATACCGGCCCCGATGAAGCCGGTCTCCGAGATCGGCGTGTCGATGATGCGCTTGGGGCCGAATTCGTCGATGAGCCCGCCCGTGGATCCGAAGATGCCGCCGTAGGGGCCGACGTCCTCGCCCATGACGAACACGTCGGGGTTGACGCGCATCTCCTGCGCGATCCCCTCCGAGATGGCCTTGGCGGTGGTGAGGCGACGCTGACCGGTCGCGGTTTCAACTGTTGCGGTCATGTGGATTCCGTCCTCCTCACGCGTACACGTACTGCAGCAGGTCTGCTGGCGATGGTTCGGGGCTGGCGAGCGCGAACGCGATGGCGGCATCCACCTCGGCCTGGGCCGTGGCCGCGATCTCCGCGACCGCCGCGTCGTCGAGTAGGCCGTCGGCACGCAGCCGAGCCTCGTACAGCGCGATGGGATCCTGCTGCTGCTTCTCCGCGAGCTCCTCGCCACGGTAGGCCTGCGCGTCACCCTCGAAGTGGCCCCACAGCCGCACCGTGTGCACCTCGAGCAGCGTCGGACCGCCGCCACCTCGCGCACGCTCGACAGCCCGCTTGCAGGCCTCGTAGATGCGCTCGACGTCGTTGCCCTCGACGCGCTCGCCCGGCATGCCGAACGCCGACGCCCGGACCGAGCCGTCCTTCACGGGCGTTGCCGAGTCTCGCGGCACCGAGATGGCCCAGTCGTTGTCCTCGACGATGAAGACCACCGGCAGGCTCCAGATGGACGCCAGATTCATGGCCTCGTAGAAGGCGCCCTGATTGGCCGCCCCCTCACCGGCGACGCCGACAGCGACGCTGTCGAGCCCCTTGTGGCGGAAGGCCATGGCCTGCCCCACTGCCACGGGCATGCCCTCGGCGATGATGCCGGAACAGGAGAAGTGCTGCGACGGGTCGAACAGGTGCATGTGCCCGCCGCGGCCCTTGCCGAGGCCGGTGGTGCGCCCGTAGATCTCGGCCGTCATGGCCTGCATGTCCACGCCCTTGGCCAGGGCCAGATGGTGCGGGCGGTGTGGTGCGGTGATCGCGTCGTCGTCGCGCAGGTTCGCGCACAGGCCGACGGCAACCGGCTCCTGGCCCGCGGCGAGGTGCATCTCACCGGGGATGAGGCCGGCACCGATGTCCCATGCCGGCTTCTTGTCGGCGTGATAGTGCTGCTGGATGGTCGCTTCATAGGTGCGAATGCGCACCATGCTCCTGTAGAAGCCCAACCGTTGAGCGTTGTCCACTCGAACTCCCTTCGCAGGGGACTCGCCGCAAGCCTCGTCAGGACCGACGACGTCCGTGCCTCGAGCCCGAACGCATCGTGCGACGGCAGCAGCGACGCGACAATGGGGCAAACCAGCGCCGAACACGCTGTGTCCCAAGCGCGCGCCGAACGCGCAGCCTTGGACGCCGGCTGGTGGGGCGCAACAGGCACCGCTGGGTTCCCACCCGCCCCCGCGATCTGTTGTTTCGGGCCCGAAAATCGCCAGATTCGGGCCCGAAACAACAGATCGCGGGGGCAGCACAGGGGCCTCCTGCGGGCAGATCGCGACTGGGTGCGACTGTGGCGGGGCCGGCAGCCAGCGGGGCCAGACGCGACGGCCTTCATGGAAGCTTCACACGAGCGGCACCCACCCCTTCACAGCGCCCTGCCAGCCTGAGGGCACAGAACCTCCGGAAGGCGGGACACCATGCGCATCACGAGAACGATCGCCATCCGCACCGCTGCGGCTGTTGCGACCATCGGGATCCTCGCCGCAGGCAGCGGCATGGCCATCGCCGCCACCAATGGCGGCACGAACCGCACCACGCCCTGGGGCGGGATGCTGGGCGGCGCCTGGGGTGGTGCCACCGCCGACGCCAGCGGCCGCGGCTTCGGCCCCGGCATGATGGGCGGCGGCTTCGGCCCCGGCATGATGGGCGGAGGTTGGGGCACCTCGACGACCACCAGCAGCCCCATGCTCACGGCCGCCGCGTCCTACCTTGGGCTCTCCACCGACACCCTCATCGCGAAGTTGCAGTCGGGCACCACGCTCGCCGACCTCGCGACGCAGTCCGGCAGGACGACTGCCGGGCTCGCTGACGCCATGCTCGCCGCGATGCGCACGGCCCTCGACGCCTCCCCGCTGAGCGCCGCGCAGAAGGCGGCCATGCTCGACCGCATGCGTGACCACATCGACGACATGCTCACGCTCTCCCATACGCAGACCGGCACGGGCTTCCGCGGCATGATGGGCGGCAGCTGGGGTGCCTCCTCCTGAACCATCGCGAGTGGGGCGCCCGGGCCGTGCCCCACTCGCATGCGTGGGTCGAGTGGACAGGAGGCCGGGATGCGCAGCGTCCTCGTCGTCGATGACGAACCGAGCATCCGCACCGTCCTACGCGGCTACCTCGAGTCAGCCGGGTTTGCCGTGCAGGAAGCGGACTCCGGCTCGGCTGCCCTCGACCTGCTGCGGCGCACCACCCCCGACGTCGTGCTCCTCGACATCATGATGCCGGGCATCGACGGCCTGGAGACCCTTCGCCAGCTGCGCACCTTCAGCGACGTCTTCGTCATCCTCGTGAGCGCTAGGGCCGAGGAGGTCGACAAGCTCGTCGGCCTCGGCGTGGGCGCGGATGACTACATCACGAAACCCTTCAGTCCGCGCGAGGTCGTGGCCCGCGTGCACACCATGCTGCGCCGACAGCGGGCAGCCAGCGATGGCCACCAGACCCTGCACTTCCAAGGCCTCAGCATCGACCTTGACGCACGCACCGTCATGCTGCCCGCCGGGTCGGCATCACCGAGCGTCCTCGAGTTCGACCTGCTCGCCGCCCTCGCCACCGCGCCCGGGCGCGTGTTCTCGCGCCCGCAATTGCTCGAGCAGGTGTGGGGCTATGACTTCTACGGCGACGCTCGCGTGGTCGACGTGCACATCCGCAACCTGCGCAACCTGCTCGGCGACGACGCCAGCCAGCCGCGCTTCATCGCGACGGTGCGCGGCATCGGCTACCGCTTCGTGGGGGTGCCCGCATGATGGTGCGCCTGCCGATGCGGCTCTACCTCTCGTACGCGTCGGTCGTCGTCACTGGCGCGGCAACGGCCTTCGCCACCACGCGCCTGCTGGCCCCGCGGCTCTTCGACGAGCGCATGGCGATGATGCAGGGCATGGGCGGCAGCACCATGATGGGGGGCGTCGGCATGGGCGGCCCGAGCCTCGGGCAGCAGGGCATCCGCGATGCCTTCACCTCATCGCTCACCACCGCCCTCATCGTCGGGCTTGCCACGGCCCTCGTCATCGCAGGCGTGGCGGCAGTGCTCGTCACGCGCCGACTGCTACGCCCCGTCGATGCCGTCCGTGCAGCAACACGTCGCATCGCCGCTGGCGACTACCAGTCGCGCGTGCCCGTGCCGCCGGAGCCCGAGATGGCAGCGCTGGCAGCCGACGTGAACACGCTGGCCGCGGGTCTCGCGGAGACGGAGCAGCGACGCACGCGCCTGCTCGGCGATGTTGCGCACGAGATGCGCACGCCGCTCACGGCGCTCGATGGCTACGTCGAGGGCATGATCGACGGCGTCTTCCAGGCTGACCCCACGACCCTCGAGGCCGTGGCTGGGGAACTGCGGCGACTGCACCGGCTGTCCGACGACCTCGCCGCCCTGTCGCGTGCCCAGGAGCACCGCTTCGCCCTCGCGCCCCGGCCCTGTGACCTGGCCGCCCTCGTGCACGCGGCAGCAGAGCGGTTGCGCCCGCAGTTTGAGGACGCGCAGGTGCAGCTCGTGGTGCAGGCGGAGCAGCCGATGCCAGCAGTGGTGGATCCCGACCGGGTGACGCAGGTGCTCACGAACCTGCTCGGCAATGCGCTCGTCGCGACGCCACCGCAGGGACGCGTCGACGTGAGCCTCGGCCGCGACGACGCGCAGGCGAGCATCCGGGTGCGCGACTCTGGCGTTGGCCTCGATGCCGACGACGTCGATCGCGTCTTCGAGCGGTTCTACCGGGCACCCGGTGCACTGCGCCGCTCGCAGGGATCGGGCGTGGGCCTCACGATCGCACGCGAGATCGCGCATGCGCATGGCGGCAGCCTCACCGCTGCCTCGGACGGGCGCGGCCGCGGCGCCACCTTCACCTGCACGCTGCCGCTGCACGCGGCGTCGTGACCCGTGCGGTCGGACGCGCCGCACCCTGCACCGACCACATGGCCCACCTGCACGACGCGCTGCGACAGCCTCGCGGCGGGGCGCCGGATGCTGAGACGAATCCGATACGGTTCGCTTGGTTGCCTGGCAATGCAGCAGGTTGCTGCAACCCCCATCCACGCTCATCGGAGGCATCATGCGCGCTGCACGCCGCACGCTCTTCACCGCCGCCGCAGTCTCGCTGGCGGCCCTGTCGCTCGCGGCCTGCGGCACATCCGCTGCCGACTCGGCGGCCAGCTCGCCATCGGCCACGGCCACCGCGACGGCTGCATCCTGCACCAAGGCCTCGCTGCCGACGCTCACGCCCGGCACCCTCACCATCGGCACGGACAAGCCGGCCTACGAGCCCTGGTTCAACAACAACACCCCGAACAACGGCAAGGGCTTCGAGTCGGCGGTCGCCTATGCAGTGGCGAAGCAGCTCGGCTACGCGCCCTCTGACGTGCAGTGGGTGGTGGCCCCCTTCAACTCTGTCATCGCCCCCGGTGACAAGCCGTTCGACTTCGACATCAACCAGGTGTCCATCACGCCCGAGCGCGCCAAGGCGGTCGACTTCTCCAGCGGCTACTACGACGTGAAGCAGGCCATCATCACGATCAAGGGCAGCAAGATCGAGCACGCGAAGAGCATCGCGGACCTCAAGGGCGCCAAGCTCGGTGCGCAGATCGGCACGACGTCGTACAAGGTCATCACCGACATCATCAAGCCCACGCAGCAGCCGGCGGTCTTCGACACGAACGACGTGGCCAAGCAGGCGCTCGCGAACGGCCAGATCGACGGTCTCGTCCTCGACCTGCCGACGGCCTTCTACATCACGGCGGCCGAGCTGAACAACGGTGTCATCGTCGGCCAGTTCGACTCCAAGACCGGTGAGCAGTTCGGGCTCGTGCTATCGAAGGGCAGCAAGCTCACGCAGTGCGTGAGTGCGGCCGTCGACACGCTGCGCAGCAACGGCACGCTGGCCGGCATCGAGTCCCAGTGGCTCGCGCAGGTGGCCAACGCCCCCGTCCTGAAGTAGGCAAGGCTCCACCATCCATGTCCGAGCAGTCGCGCGGCCCGTACGCACCGTCTGACGCACGCATCGCGCGTGAGGCAGCGGCGCGACGGGCCGCGCGTCGCTCGTCCATGATCGCCGCCGTGAGCACCCTCATCGTGGGTGTGGTGCTCGTCGTCGGCGTGACGCACACGCCCGGGTGGGACCGCGTGCAGGCGTCCTTCTTCTCGTGGGACTACGCACGCCAGTCGTTCCCGGATGTGGTGCAGGGGCTGTGGCTCAACATCCGCGTCATGGTGGTGTGCGAGGTGCTCATCCTTGGCATCGGCCTCGCGGTGGCACTGTCACGCACCACCCGCTCCCCCCTCCTGTTCCCGCTGCGCATCGCAGCTGCCGCCTACACCGACGTGTTCCGCGGGCTGCCGCTGCTGCTCGTCATCTTCCTGCTCGGCCTCGGCGTGCCGGCCCTGCGCATCAACGGGCTCACGAACTCGGTGGTGGTGTGGGGCGCTGCGGCACTCGTGCTCACCTACAGCGCCTATGTGGCCGAGGTGCTGCGCGCCGGCATTGAGAGCGTGCATCCGACGCAGCGCATGGCCGCGCGCGCGCTCGGGCTCACCCCGGCACAGACGACGCGCCACGTGGTGCTGCCGCAGGCCGTGCGCCGCGTCATCCCGCCGCTGCTCAACGATCTCGTGTCGCTGCAGAAGGACTCCGGACTCATCTCGGTGCTCGGCGCCATCGACGCGATCAAGGCGGCCGCCATCGACACCGCGATGTCATTCAACTTCACGCCCTACGTCGTCGCGGGCGCGCTGTTCGTGCTCCTCACCATCCCGCTGGCCCGCTACACCGACTGGCTGTCGGCGCGCATGGCGTCACGCCAGCAGCAGGGTGGCGTGGCATGACGGTCGTCCTCAGTGCGCAGCAGGTGCGCAAGACCTTCGGCAGCGAACTGGTGCTCGATGACGTCACCCTCGAGGTGCCGGAGCATTCCGTCACCGTCCTCATCGGCGCCTCCGGCTCGGGCAAGTCGACGCTGCTGCGCTGCATCAACCTGCTGGAACCCATCGACGACGGGCGCATCCTGCTCGACGACGTCGACATCACCGCAGTGGGCACCGATCCCGACGCCGTCCGACGACGCATCGGCACCGTCTTCCAGCACTTCAACCTCTTCCCACACCTCGACGTGCTCGACAACATCACCCTGGCGCCGCGCGTCGTCCACGGGGTGTCGAAGGACGAGGCAGAGCAGCGCGCCATCGACCTGCTCGCCCGCTTTGACCTCACCGCCAAGACCCACGCGTTCCCCGATCGCCTGAGCGGCGGACAGCAGCAACGGGTGGCGATCATCCGCGCCATCGCCACGGAGCCGCGACTGCTGCTGCTCGATGAGGTGACGAGCGCACTCGACCCGGTACTCGTCGGCGAGGTGCTGGAGCTCGTTGCCGAGCTGCGCCATGACGGCATGACGATGGTGGTGGCCACGCACGAGATGGGCTTTGCTCGCCGCGTCGCCGACCAGGTGGGCTTCCTGTCCGGCGGGGTGCTGCACGAGGTGGGCGTGCCCGAGCAGGTCATCGATGCCCCACGCACGCCCGGGCTGCAGGCCTTCCTCACCGCGCTGCGGCACGCCGGCCGCCTCTAGCGCGGGTTCCCGTCAGGCGACGGTCACGCGGGCGCGGTCAGGTCGTCCGGCTCGGACGCGCCAGGGCAGCCGAGCACCCGTCGGGCGAGGGCGTGTCCCGACTCGCATGCCTGCACCAACGTCGATCCATCAAGGATGGATGTGAGGAAGCCGGCATTGAAGGCATCGCCGGCACCCGTGACATCAAGGACGTCCGCCACCGGTGGCACCGGCACGGTGGCGAGCAGTCGTCCGCCCTGCAGGATGCGCGTGGGCTCGGCACCGGCACGCACGAGTACGACGGTGTCGGGCAGGTCGCGCAGCCACCCACCATCCGGTGCCTCGGGATGCAGGCCGAGCAGTGTGGCCTCCTCGAGGTTGGCCGACACGAAGTCCGGCCGCAACGAGCGCAGCAGGTCAACGAAGCGCTCGACGCCGAAGCCCGCGATCATGCCGGTGGAGGAGACGTCGATCGACACCCGACCGCCGGCCGCATGCACCCGTTCGGCAGCGGCGATGACGCTCGACGCACTCGGTTCGCCCGCCAGTGAATAGCCGGTGAGGTGCACGAGGGTAACGTCCGCGAGCCACGCCGGGTCGACGGGCGCGATCATCCCGGACGCACCCCGCGACGGGAACATCATGCGCTCGCCATCGGTACCGACGAGCAGCACGATCATGCCCGTCGTGCCTGCCACCTGCATGCGCACGTCGACGCCGAGGCGCTCGAGGTCCTGTGTGAGGGCGACGCCGGCGAGGTCATCGCCGACGCACCCGATGAAGCGCGTCGGATGCCGACGCCCGGCGAATGCGGCGGTATTCGCCGCGGAGCCGCCACGTCGCACCGTGATGGTCGACTTCGTGTCGGTCGCCGGACGCACGTCCTCCTCGAGCCAGACGACGACATCCTGCACGATGTCACCGATGGTGCAGAGCATCAGAGGCTCGCGGCGCCCGAGGTGAGCGCAACGGCGATCTGGCTCGCGAGGCGCACGTTGTTGCGGTAGAGCGCGACATTCGCATTGAGGCTGGCATCGCCGGTGGCACGGCGGATGAAGTCGAGCAGGAAGGGCGTGACCGCCTGCCCCACGATGCCCTGCTCGTCGAGTGCCGCCCAGGCCTGCTCGATGACGCCGTCGAGCAGCGACGGGTCGAGCTGCTCTGCCTCGGGCACGGGGTTGCCGACGAGCAGTGCCTGCGGCAAATCGAGGGCGCGTGCAGCGCGGTAGATCGCAGCCACGTCATCCGCCGACTCGACACGATGTGCGATGGTGTAGCCGGAGTCGGCGACGTAGAAGCCCGGGTAGGCGTTGGTGCGATATCCCACAATCGGCACGCTCAGCGTCTCGAAGCGCTCGAGCGTGGCGTGGATGTCGAGGACGGCCTTGGCGCCCGAACTCACGAGCACGATGCCGTACTGGGCGAGGGCCACCATGTCGGCGGACTCGTCGAAGTTCTCCGAGGCACCATGGTGCACGCCACCGAGGCCGCCAGTGGCGAACACGCGGATGCCGGCCGCGTGGGCGAGCATCGTGGTGGAGGCGATGGTGGTGCCCGCGTTGCGACGATGCACGGCACCGATCGGCAACTCGCGGATGCCGGACTTCAGGACGGCGTCGTCGTGGCTCAGCTCGCGGATCTGCTCCTCGGTGAGTCCGACGGTGGGCACTCCGTGGTGCACGCCGATGGTGGCGGGCACGGCGCCCGCGGCACGCACGATGCCCTCGGCCTCAAGTGCCACCTCGACGTTGCGCGGCCGCGGCAGGCCGTGGGTGAAGATGGTCGACTCCAGGGCGACGACGGGGCGCCCCTCGGCAACGGCCTTGGCCACCTCGGGTGCCACCTGCATGAATCCGGTCACGGTTCCTCCTCGTCGCGCCACACCGAGCGCATTCGTTCGATCGTCACGCTAGGTGACTGGGTGGCGGGGGGCAACGGCAGGATGCTGAACACGCGATAGCATCCTTCTATGACAATGACACTGCGGCAGCTCGCAGTGTTCGATGCCGTCGCTGCCACCTGCCACTTCGGCAAGGCCGCCGACCTGCTCGGCATCTCGCAGCCGACGGTGAGCACCGACATCCGCAGCCTCGAGCGCAGCCTTGGCCTGGCGTTGTTCGTGCGCTCCAACCTCGGCACGCGGCTCACGGAGGCCGGTGCGGCATTGCTGCCGTCCGTGCGCGCAGCGCTCACGTCCATCGACGCGGTGCAGCATGACGTCGATCGCCTGCGCCTCACGGAGCAGGGGATCCTGCGCGTGGCAGCCACCCCCAGTGTGGTGAACCGGCTGCTGCCTGGAGCCTTGCGCACACTCGCGCTGCAGGCGTCCGGCTTGCGCGTCGAGGTACTCGAGGTGGCCACCGGCGGGGTGTCGGATGCGCTGCTGTCGGGGCGCGTGGACGTGGGGCTCGGGCACCTGCTCGACAAGCCGCGCGACGGCGGTGCGGTGACCATCGGCCAGGACGCCCTGTGGGTGCTCACGAATCGAGGCTCCATCACGCCCGAGGAGCCGGTGGTACTCACGTCGATGCAGGATCGCGAACTGCTCATCTGGCCGCGCGCCCAGCATCCGCGCTACTTCGACTTCCTGCTGCGGCTGTGCCGTGACCATGGCCTGGAGCCTCGCGTCTTCGCGTCACCGAGCCGCATCTCGGGTGCCTACTCGTACAAGCTGGAGTCCGGCGAGGCCTTTTCCATCGTGCCCGAGGACTTCGCCCGCGACGCCCCGCCTCGCCTCGCAGGTGGGCCGATCGCGCCGGCCGCCCGGGTGCCATTGCGCATGGTGTGGGCTGGTGCTGCCACCCCACGCATTCGCGAACTTGCCGCCGCGCTGCGCAGCGAACATCGGGCGGGGCACCGCGGGCCGTCGGACTCTGCTCGCACGGCCGACGCACCCCTGCGTCGCGCCTGACACGGGGCGAGCCCGGCGTCACGACCGCTCGGCGTCCGACTTCACCTTCGCTTCACCTTGCCTTCGATGATCCCCACGCGCGTTATCCCTTGGCACACAACGGTTTCACAGAGTTGGCGCCCTACCGTTCCACCGTCGGGTGCGACGACAGGAACCAGGAGAGAACACATGACGCGACGAACGAAGGTGGCAGCGCTGTTGACGGCGCTCGCACTGGTTGGGGCACCGGCCTTTGCAGACGACAATCAGGGCGACGGGCCCAGTGGTGGCCAGGCCTTCGGGTTCACCCCGGGAGTTGGTGTCAGCGTTGGCCAAGGCCATGGCCATGGGCGCAGCCACGAATCACATGGGCGGGTCGACACTCCTGCCTTGGTGACCCTCACGGGCAGCATCGCCTCGGTCGATACCGCGACGTCCAGCGTGAGCGTGCTCGTGAAGACGCTGCCGCAACGCGTGGTCGCCTTCCGGCAGCTCAAGGGCACCGCGGTGACGGTCGGCACCGACACCGCAACGCAGATCCGACGCAACGGCGCACAGGCCGTGTTCGGTGCGCTCACCGTCGGTGACCACGTGGCCATCCGCGCGCGGGTGACGCTCACCACCGTGAACGGTGCGCAGACACTCGCGTGGTACGCCGTGCGCATCAATGCGGCCGCGACCACCACAACACCCACGCCCACGCCGACGCCAGCACCGGCAAACCTGAACTTCGGCCTCGACGGTGTGATCGTCGGCAACAACGGTGTGAACACCCTCACCGTCTCGACGTTGGCTGCACACCTCGGCAACGGACTGCCCCTGCAGGCCGGCGCCGTGCAGGGCACGACCTTCACGGTGACGACTGACACTTCGACGGTGATCATGCGAGGTACGGCAACCCTCACGTTCGCCCAGCTGCTGGCGCTGCCCTTCCCGCCGGTGCACGTGCACGGCACCTGCTCGGCGACGCTGCCGCTCGTGTGCACGGCGCAGCGCATCGACGTGGTGGTGCCCACCGCCTGATGCACCGTGCCGGGTGCCCGCCGCATAGGCGCCCGGCGGATCTGGGGCCCTCGAGCGTCGCTCGGGGGCCCCACTGCATGTCACGGTGCCGCACGACGCGCGTCCGTAGGCTGTCAGCATGGACCTGCCGCCAACATCGGTGCGCGTACTCACGCTCAACCTGCACTGCTGGCAGGAGGAGGACGCCCAGGGCAAGCTTGATCGCATCGCCGACGCCATCGCAGCACATGCCGTGGATGTGGTGTGCCTGCAGGAGGTGGGCCAGCATGTTGACGCGCCCATCGTCGACCACCGTCACGGCATGGACATCCGCGCGGACAACGCCGCCCTGGCCATCGTCGAGCGCCTCCAGCGGCAGCACAGGGTGGCCATGGACTGGGCGTGGGGCTTCTCGCACATCGGGTTCGACGTGTGGGAGGAGGGCGTGGCCGTGCTCTCGCGCCATCCACTCCGCGACGTGGAGGTGGCCTTCGTCTCGAGTGGCCATTCGCCCGTCCCGGTGGATGCCCGCTGCGTCGTCATCGCGTCGGTGGAACCGGACCCGGGTGTCCCGCTCACTGTCGTGTCGGCGCACCTCAGCTGGTGGGATCACCCGCATGAGCCGTTTGCCGCCCAGTGGCAACGCACGCAGGCTGTGCTGCAGTATCGCCCCGATCCGCTGTTGCTCGCTGGCGACCTCAATGTTCGCGACGACGGCCCCGGCTACCCATTGATGCTGCAGGGCGACGCGTGGCGTGACGCGCATGCACTCGCCGTCGCGCCGGAAGCGCCGAGGGGCACCTTCCCGGGCGACATTGCCGGGTGGGCTGGTGGGCCTGCGGGGCGCATCGACTACGTGCTGCTGCGTGGCGCCGGGCTCGACCCCACTGCGTCCGAGGTGCTCTTCGACTCAGCAGGCGACCGTGTGTCCGACCACTTCGGCGTGCTCGTCACAATCGACGCCACTGCGAGGTGACGTACCGCAGTCGACCGATGCCTCGTGCCGGCTGCTTCGCATCGCACCGGTCACTGCGGTGTGTGCAGGCTGCCCTCACCTCGTGGCGATGACGAAGCGCGCAAGCACGCCATGGCCGACGAGCGCGAGGTCCCCATCGAGCACCACGCAGTCGCGTGGTCCGAGCAACTCGTTGGCATCCGGCATCGCCCACGCACCCGCGAGTACGGCGACGATGGTCGTCGCATCGCGTTGCGCCACAACGGTGCGGTCGCTGCCGTCGAGCACGGTGACGGTCGCACGTGCCACCCCGCGGCGCACCATCACGTTGCAGTCCGACACGGGCCCGCGCGGCAGCAGGCCCACGACGGGCATCTCACCCGCGAAGTGCACGGGGGCGTGCAACGGCACATCCACTTGATGTCCGTCCATGTCGAGCACCATGCCCGCGCCATCGACGACGATGAGCGTGCGGTCGATGCCCGGGTACGACGAGAAGGGACCCTCGGTGGCCACCTCGGCGAAGCTGATGCGCCAGTCGAAGGGGCTGTCACCTGCCGGCATGCGCAGTGCCTCGTAGGTGATGCCACCGCCGTTCGCCCACCGTGTGGGTATGCGATCGCGATGGCGCAGCACCGTCACCGGCATGGCGTCACCAGCGCGGCGATGTGCGGGCGCACTGCGGACCGCGCCATCGACTCAGTCACGCCACAGCGGCTGGGTGAGGCAGGTGGGGCCACCGTCGCCCTTCACCGCCACCTCACCACCCGCGAACTCGTGGACGGTGACGCCAGCGGCGCGCAGCTTCGCGATGATGCGATTGTTGCCGGCGACCGCGACGGCCACGCGCGGCGCGACCGCGAGCACGTTGCTGCCCTGCGTCGCGAACTCCTCGTCATCGACGGTGACCCACGCGATGCCGCGTTCGGTGAGGAACTCGAGCAACGGCACCGGTGCAATGGGCTCGTACACGACGGCAAGGTCGTCCGCGATGGGCGAGATGACCGACATGAGGTGCAGCACCTCGCCGGCCCCGCGGTAGTGGGGCATGTCGAAGGTGATGACATCGACATCGTGCGGCGCAAGCATCGCGCGGATCTGGCGCACCGCCTCCGCGTTCGTACGGTAGCCGCGGCCGAGCGCGAGCGTGCGGTCGTCGAACCACACCTTGTCACCACCATCGCAGCGCGCGCTGCCGGTGAGCTCGCCGAGGATCGGCACGCCGAGGCGCTCCAGCTCCACGCGCAGGGCGGCCGGCTCGGGGCTGCGCACGGGCTTTGCCATCTGCAGCAGGATCGCGCCGTACGGCGTCATGATCATGGGGTCCTGGCAGTAGACGGCATCGACGAGGCCGGGCACCGCATCGCACACATCCACCTGGCAACCGAGTGACTGCAGCAGTTGCACGAGGCCGTCATGCTCCGCCAGCAGGCGGGCAGGATCTGGAGTGCGCCAGCCCGCGGCAAGGAAGTCGCCGTCCGTCGTCGGGCGACGCAGCAGGACGCGACGCAGGGTGCTCGTCGTGGAGCCGACACCGAAGTGCGTGGCCTGGGCGGATGGTGGCGTTGAGGACTCGGACATGGCGGGCACGCTAGGGGGACGACCGCAGGCGGTCAACGGGCTTGTTGCTGTTGCCCTGCAACAAGAAACCCCCGGGAGTGGTGTCCCAGGGGCTTCAGTGGCAGGTCAAGGATTCGAACCTTGGAAGGCGTAAGCCGACGGATTTACAGTCCGCTCCCATTGGCCGCTCGGGCAACCTGCCGTGCCACCCGAAGGCAGCGACGGAACCCTACCCGATGCCCGGCCGGTGTCGAAACCGGCGCCGTCACCCCTCCATGGGGGCGATGCCACCGTTGCCCTGCTTGGCCTGGTACATGCGCGCATCCGCCACGCGGTAGGCGTCATCGAATGCGACCGTCTGCGGCCACTCCGCGATACCAGCGGACACGGACACCGGCACGCGCTGCCCGTCGATCATGACCGGGTCGGCGCAGACGGCATGGATCGCACGGCGGAGTGAGGCCATCGCCTCCGCGGGCGCCGCTGCGATCTGCAGCAGGAACTCATCGCCACCCCATCGGGCTACGAGGTCCTCGTCGCGGAACTGCGCCTTGAGCCGCTGCGCCACCGCGACGATGTAGGTGTCGCCGGCCGGGTGACCATGGCGATCGTTCACCGCCTTGAAACCGTCGATGTCGATGACGACCAGTGCGGCGTGCGCCGGACGAGCCTCGTCGACGGCGGCAAAGAACCCACGCCGGTTCAGCAGTCCGGTGAGCATGTCGACGCGTGCCATGCGCTGCAGCGACTCCGCCTCCGCGGTGCGGATGAGCGCCTCGGAGTAGCGGCGATCGCGGCGGATGCGCAGGTTGGCGCTGCCGATGGCGAGCAGCGAGATGAGTGCGATGAACACCAGCCGGACGCGCTGCGCAGGCACGTTGCCGTCCGATGCCACCTGGCCGAAGGCGAAGGCCGCACCCCAGGTGAGGACAGCGACGATCGAGACCATGCGCACGCTGCCGAAGACCGCGGCCAGCAGCGGGGAGGCAGCCAGCAGTCCGACGTAGGCCGTCTTCGGGCCCTCGACAAGGTCGGCCGTGAGGATGAGGGCGTCGAATACCAACGGCAGCACCACGCCCAGGACGATGCGCGAGCCCAGCGTCGCGTCGAGGACGCGACGGTCGAGGTGGTCAACCGACATCACTATCGCTGCTCCCAACCCTCGCGACAATGACGGCATGGTAGCGAGCCGGACCCTGCCAACCCGAGCATGCGACGCCCCCGTTCGCGCGTTCTGGACAGGCTCCCTGAGAGCGACCTTTGACGATCTGTTGTTTCGGCACCGAATTTCGCCAGATTCGGTGCCGAAACAACAGATCGTGCGGTCGTAGAGCTGGCGCGGTCGCAAAGCTGGCGCGGTCGTAATGCTGGCACGGTCGCAACGTCGCCGCCGTCGCACCCGTGCCACCGTCGCAAGGCTGACACCGTCGCAACGCTGGCACGCGGCGCGCCGCCGTCACGGCCAACGCGGAGTGTGGGCCGGCCCACAGAACGGACGCATCGCGCCGACCTACCGTCGCCACAACCCCGAAGGACGGGGACAGAAGGTGGTGGGTTCCATGGCAACGACAACGGCCGCATCGCGCGGCACCGCAGTCTCGACGACGGGCCTCGTGGGCGGCATCGCCGGCGGTGCACTCGGCGGCATGGTGTTCGGGATGATGATGCAGATGATGGGACGCATGCCCATGATCGCCATGCTCGTCGGCTCCAGCTCGATCGCGGTCGCCTGGGTGACGCACCTCGCAGTCTCAATGGTGCTCGGCCTCGGCTTCGCCATCACGCTCGGCCGCAGTGCCCGCACCACAGGCGCTGCCGCCGGACTTGGCGCCGTGTACGGCATGGTGTGGTGGGTGCTGGGCGGCCTGGTGCTCATGCCGCTGCGCCTCGGCATGCCCACATTCCACTTCGACGACATGGCCTGGCAGAGCCTCATGGGCCACATGGTGTTCGGCATCCTGCTCGGCCTGGCCTTCCGTCAGATCGCCCGACCCTCGTCCGCCGCATGACCCGGGGCACGACCGTCACGATCCTCGTGTCGCGGTCGTGCGGCGCCTGCATCGCCTCCCGGGAACTTGCACGGCGCATCGCGCAGGAACGTCCCCACCTCGCGGTGCGCGTGCAGGACGTCGATGAACCCGGCTGGTCGGCGCCGGCCGGGTTCATCGGCACACCCACCTGGTGCATCGACGACGAGGTCGTAGCGTTGGGCAACCCCACATTGCCGTGGCTGCGCGCCCGGCTGGAGGAGGTCAGCACATGACCCGCGACACCGAAGAGCGCCAGTGGGTGCTGCGCGAGATGGATCTGTTCCGCGACCTCGACGAAGACGAGGTGATGCGCATCGGCGAGGCCACCCGCATGACCACGATCCCCGCTGGGCAGTTGCTGTACTCGCCGGAGCGGCCCAACGAGCTGCTCTTCATCGTGAAGCGCGGGCGCGTGCGCCTGTTCCAGACGAACGCGGATGGGCGCACGCTCACCACGGCGATCCTTGCGGTCGGGGACGTCTTCGGCGAGATGCACGCCCTCGGCCAACGACTGGAGCGCACCTTCGCGGAGACGCTGGAGCCATGCGTCGTGTGCGTCATGAGCCGCAGCGACGTCGAGCGCCTGCTGCTCGGCGACCCCCGGGTGGCCCTGCGCATCACCGAGCAACTCGGTGCCCGCGTCATCGAACTCGAGCGACGCCTCGGTGACACCGTGCTCAAACCCATCCCGCAGCGCATCGCGGCACTCGTCGCACGCCTCGCGCTCGCATCCGGGCCGACCGTGCGCCTCACCCACGAGCAACTCGCCGACCTCGTCGGCACCACGCGCGAGACGGTGACAAAGGTGCTCGGGGCGCTCGCAGACCGGCGGCTCGTGGCGCTCAAGCGGGGCCGCATCATCGTGCCGAACGCCGAGGCCCTGCGCGCACTGAGCGACGAGGACTTCACCGTCCCCACCGGCGGCTGACGGCTGCCACTCCCCGCCGCCCCGCCGGTAGGTGGCGACCGCCACCACCTCCGCCGGCGATCTGTGGTTTCGGCCCCGAATTCCGCCAGATTCGGGCTCAAAACAACAGATCGCGCGCGACGCGGGGACGCGCGGCCCAGAGGACGCGCGACGCGGGGACGCGCATTGCGCGGACACGCGCCCCGGGACTGCCCCAAGGCTGACCCACGGCAGACACTCCCGAAACGCAGCGCATACCCCCTGGGGTATAGCATCCGAGCATGCACACGCTTGAACGACCGGTCTTCCTGTACGACGCCGATTGCGGCATCTGCGAGCAGGGCACCCAGCGCATGCGGACGCGGATGCGTCCCCCCGTCGACATCATCGCCTGGCAGGACGCCGACCTGCAGTCGCTCGGCGTCGCCGTCGACGAGGTGCTCTTCTCGCCGGTGTTCGTCCGCACCGACGGCACGCACGTCACCGGAGCCCGCTCCATGCTCTCGGTCATGGCCAGTACCGGTGCAGCTGGCCGTCGCCGCGCTGCCGTGCTCGGCTCGCGTGCCCTGCTGCCGCTCATCGAGGCGGCGTTCCGCGCCTTCTACCGCAACCGTCACCGCCTCCCCGGCGGCACCGACGCCTGCCGCCTCCCGGGAGTCGACCATGCCCACTGATGCCGGCTTCTGGGACGCCCGCTACGACGAACGTCCACTGCTACCCACCATCGATCCCCACCCATGGCTGGCCGACCTCACGGCGGACCTGCCCCCCGGGCGCGCACTCGAGTACGCCGCCGGTGAGAGCCGCAACAGCCTGTGGCTGGTCGCACGCGGGTGGCGGGCACACGCCGTCGACTTCTCCGGCGTCGCGCTGGCGCGGGCTCGGCAGTTGGCGGCCGAGCACCTCGGTGACGCCGCCACGCGCTTCACCACCGAACAGGCGGACGTCTTCACGGTGCAGCCCGTCGACGCCTACGACCTCGTCATCATCGGCTTCCTGCACCTGCCGCCCGCTGGGCGACGCACCTTCATGCGCCAGGCCGCTGCCGCCCTGCGCTCCGACGGGCGCCTGCTCGTGCTCGCCCACCATCCCGACAACCTGCGGGAGGGCATCGGTGGGCCGCGTGACATCACCGTCCACTACACAGCAGCGGACGTGCTCGAGGATGTGGCTGATCTCGGGCTCATCGCCGAGGTGGCCGAGCGTCGAGTGCAGACCTTCGACGACGGACTGCGCCAGATCGACACCGTCGTCCTGCTGCGCCGCCCCGCCTGACGTCCGCCACCTGACGTCCGCCACCTGCACCACTCGCGCCGCCCCGCCAGACCTGCGGCGATCTGTTGTTTTGGACGCGAATCTCGTCGAATTCGGGCTCGAAACAACAGATCGCGAAAGCAGACGGTCGCGCATGGTCGCCGCCGCACCAACCCGCCGCACCAACCCGCCGCACCAACCCGCCGCAACGTGTCGCGCGACCACGGCGACAGGCCCCGCCTGACGTCCGCCGAACCCCCTCCCCCGTGACACTGTCATAGGGTCCAAGTACCCTCTCAAGGGACTCGACCCCTGGATGGTGACCCGCATGAGTGACCCCACGCAGTGCCCCGTCGTCGGCATCGGACATCACATGTCCGTGCGTGACTGGTGGCCCAATCAACTCGACCTCTCCGCGCTGCATCGCAACCCCGCCGCCGGCAATCCGATGGGCGACGACTTCGACTACGCGCGCGAGTTCGCGTCGCTCAACCTCAACGCCGTTCGACGTGACCTCGCAGCGCTCATGACGGATTCGCAGGACTGGTGGCCCGCCGACTACGGCCACTACGGCCCGCTGTTCATCCGCATGGCCTGGCACAGCGCCGGCACCTACCGCATCCACGATGGACGCGGCGGCGCTGGCTCCGGCGCGCAGCGCTTCGCCCCCCTCAACAGCTGGCCCGACAACGCGAACCTCGACAAGGCCCGCCGCCTGCTGTGGCCCATCAAGGCCAAGTACGGCCGCAAGATCTCGTGGGCCGACCTCATGATCCTCGCGGGCAACGTGGCGCTCGAGACCATGGGCTTCAAGACCTTCGGCTTCGGTGGCGGCCGCGTCGACATCTGGGAACCCGACGACGTCGACTGGGGCAGCGAGGCCACCTGGCTCGGGGACGAGCGCTACAGCGGCGATCGCGACCTCGCCAACCCGCTTGCCGCCGTGCAGATGGGCCTCATCTACGTGAACCCCGAGGGCCCCAACGGCAACCCCGATCCGCTGCTCGCCGCACGCGACATCCGCGAGACCTTCCGTCGCATGGCGATGGACGACGAGGAGACGGTGGCCCTCGTGGCCGGCGGGCACTCGTTCGGCAAGACGCATGGCGCCGCCGACCCGTCGAAGTACGTGGGCCGCGAGCCGGAGGCTGCCCCGCTGCAGGAGATGGGCCTCGGCTGGCACAACACCTACGGCACGGGTGCCGGCAACGACACCATCACGAGCGGCCTCGAGGGCGCCTGGAAGCCCAACCCCACCCGCTGGGACAACGGCTACTTCGAGACCCTCTTCGGCTACGAGTGGAAGCTCACGAAGAGCCCTGCGGGTGCGCACCAGTGGATCCCGACGGACCCGGCCGCCCGCACCGCCGTCGAGGATCCGCACGACTCGTCGAAGCGCCACGCGCCGGTCATGCTCACCACCGACCTCGCGCTGCGCGTCGATCCGGCCTACGAGCGCATCTCGCGCCGCTTCCTCGAGCATCCCGAGGAGTTCGCCGACGCCTTCGCCCGTGCCTGGTTCAAGCTCACGCACCGCGACATGGGTCCGCGCTCGCGCTACCTCGGGTCCCTCGTGCCCAAGCAGCAGCTCATCTGGCAGGACCCGGTTCCGGCAGCCGACCACCCGCTCATCGGCGCGCGCGACATCACCGTGCTCAAGGAGCGCATCCTCGCCTCGGGACTCTCGATCCAGCAGCTCGTCCTCACGGCGTGGGCATCGGCGTCCACCTTCCGCGGCACCGACAAGCGCGGTGGTGCCAACGGCGCACGCATCCGACTCGCCCCGCAGAAGGGCTGGGAGGTCAACAACCCGCGTGTGCTGACCAAGGCGCTCAAGGTGCTCACGGAGGTGCAGGAGGCCTTCAACGCCGAGCAGAAGGGACGCAAGCGCGTCTCGCTCGCGGACGTCATCGTCCTCGGTGGCTGTGCTGCCGTGGAGCAGGCGGCCAAGGAGGCAGGCGTCAGCGTCAAGGTGCCGTTCCACCCCGGCCGCACCGACGCCACCGCCGAGATGACGGACGTCGAGTCCTTCGCAGTGCTCGAGCCGCTTGCCGACGGCTTCCGCAACTACCGCGGACGCCTGCAGCACTGCCCGCCGGAGCACCTGCTCGTCGACCGTGCATCGATGCTCACCCTCACGGCACCCGAGATGACGGTGCTCGTCGGCGGCATGCGCGCGCTTGGCGCCAACTGGGACGGCTCGAAGACGGGCGTGCTGACGAAGCGCAAGGGCGTGCTCAGCACCGACTTCTTCGTCAACCTGCTCGACATGGGCACCGAGTGGGTGGCCACCGGCGCCGACGAGGAGACCTTTGAGGGCCGCGACCGTCGCACCGGCAAGGTGCGCTGGACGGCCAGCCGCGTCGACCTGGTGTTCGGCTCCAACTCGGTGCTGCGCGCCCTCGCCGAGGTGTACGCCAGCGCTGACGGGCAGAAGAAGTTCGTGCAGGACTTCGTCGCCGCGTGGGCGAAGGTCATGGAGCTCGATCGCTTCGACCTGCGCTGACATCAGCAACGCAACGGCGGCCCCGCACCGGTTGGTGCGGGGCCGCCGTCATCTGTGGCCGTCGCTGGCGCGGACTGATCCAGCGCCCGCAGCCCGCGACGATCTGTTGTTTCGAGCCCGAATTTCGCTGAAATCGGGCTCGAAACAACAGATCGCGCACCATGCGCGGGGTGCGGGGTGCGGGCAGTGCGGGGGGCGGGGGTGCTGGCCGGC
>JAKALQ010000073.1 GCA_021824095.1 Actinomycetes bacterium | reverse complement strand
CAGTGAGCGAGAAGCCCTGGCCGAACGCCAGCGTCGGGAAGGTGGTGAGCGACCAGGTGTTGAGCGGCGGCAGCACGCCCCCGCTCTCCCCCGGCAGACCGGAGTGCGTGCTCTGCCCCATGCCGAAGCGCACGAGGTTGTCGTACAACTGCTGGTCGGTGAGGCGCGAGGCTGCCTTGATGGTGCCGATGTTGCTCGAGAGGGCGAGCACGCCGGTGAGGGTGAGCTTGAGAGTGCCGTGCGGTTCGGCGTCGTGGAAGGTGGCGACGTGCTTCCACGGCAGGGACGGCGGCACCGTGATGTGGTCGAGCGGCGTGGCCTTGCCCGCCTCGATGAGGCCCGACATGGTCATGACCTTCGCGGTGGAACCCGGCTCATAGGCATCGCCGACAGCGCGGTTGCCGAGGTTCACGATGTCCTGCGGGCGGATGTCGTTGGGATTGAACGTGGGCGCTGTGGCCATCGCGAGGATGTGCCCGTTCGTCACGTCGATGGCGATCACGGTGCCGGACGCCGCCTTCGCGTACTGCACGCGATCGGTGATGGCCCGTTGCGCGATCCACTGCACGTCACGATCGAGCGTGAGCCGGATGCTGGTGCCCGGGATGGGGTCGGTGCGCACCTGGTCACCCGTGGGGATCTGCACCTGGCCGCCGGCCTGCATGTACTGCACGCGCCCCGGGGTGCCCGAGAGCTCGCTGTTGTACGCGCCCTCGATGCCGCCCGCGCCCACACCCTCACCGTTGACGAAGCCGATGACGTTGGCGGCCAGTTCACCCTGCGGGTAGACGCGACGCGTCGACGGCTCGGAGAAGATGCCGGCGAGATTGAGGTCCTCCACGCGCTTGAGGTCGGCGGGCGAGACCTCCTTCGCCACGTACACGAAGCGGTGCGTGCCGGTGAGGTGCTGCGCGAGCGCGGTGGGGTCGGCGCCGATGACGGGCGCGAGCAGTTGGGCCGTCGCCTGCGGATTGCGGATGAGGGTCTGGTCGGCGGTGATGTTGTAGGCGTCGGACGACACTGCGAGCGGCAGCCCGTTCACGTCCTGGATCTCGCCCCGTGGCGCCGCGATCGTGCGCGACACGGTGTCGTCGCGCATCACCTGCGCCGCCATCTCCTTGCCCTGCACCACCTGCATCATGAAGAGCTTGCCGATGAAGACCAAGAAGATGAACACGGCGAAGCCGCGCACCATGCGGAGGCGGCGGCTCTGCGTGCGGTTCACTGCTGACCGGCCGGCAGCTCGACGGCGGCGTCACTCGTGGGTGCGATCACCTTCGCCTTCACCGCGGCCGGGGCCATCTGCAGTTCGGGGCCCAGGGCACGCGTGGACGGCATGAGCTGCAGCACCGCCTTCGGCTCGACCTCCGGCGTGGCGGCCTCGGGGACGCCGATGACCTTCCCGTCGGTGAGGCGCAGGAACACCGGGGTGGCCGCGGGCACCATGCCCATGGCGCGGGCACGGGCCTCGAGATTGCCGGGCGACGCGAGCATCTGCAGCGTCTCCTGCGCAGCCTGCTGGGAGGCGACGATCCCGTTCACCTGCCGCGTGAGGGCGGCCTCCTGGAAGGCCCCCTGCGTGGTGAGCACGTTGATGAGGAGTGACGCAAGCAGCCCGGCGACGAGGATGGCGCCGATGAGCACGGCGAAGGCGAGGTTCGACATCCGCAGCGCGGGGCTCACGATGACGCGCAGGCGCGGGATCGCGAACCGCCGCGGCTCCTCGACGGCGAGGACGGCGCTCATGCGGCCACCCGCTCAATGCAGCGCAGGCGCACGGACGCGGCCCGGGGGTTGCCCGTCACCTCGTCGGCATCCGGCAGCTCGGCACCGCGCGTGACGAGGCGGAAGCGGGGCTCGGCGCCGGCCGGCACGACGGGCAGGTCGGCCGGGACGTCGAGGCGGGTGCGCTCGGCGAACGCCTGCTTCACGATGCGGTCCTCCAGTGAGTGGTAGGCGAGGCTCACGATGCGCCCGCCGACGGTGAGGGCGTCGAGCGCCGCGGGCACGGCACGCTCGAGCACGGCGAGTTCCTGGTTGACCTCGATGCGCAGGGCCTGGAAGGTGCGCTTCGCGGGGTTGCCGCCCGTGCGTCGAGCCGGTGCGGGGATGACGTCACGGATCAGGTCGACGAGGCGCGCGCTCGTCGTGAACGGCGCTGCCGCACGATCGGCCACGATCCGCCGCGCGATCGGCATGGCGAAGCGCTCCTCGCCGTAGGTGCGCAGGATGCGCGCCAGCTCGCGGGCGTCGTAGGTGTTGAGCACCTCTGCCGCCGTGATGCCGCGGGTGGGGTCCATGCGCATGTCGAGGGGGGCGTCCTGCGCGTAGGCGAAACCTCGGTCGCGGGCATCGAGCTGCATGGACGAGACGCCCAGGTCGAAGAGCACGCCGTCAACGCCCGGGAAGCCGAGGTCGTCGAGCACGTCCGGGATCTCGTCGTACACGGCGTGCACGAGGTGCACCCGGGCACCAAAGGGGGCAAGTCGGGACTCGGATCGGGTGAGGGCCTGCGGGTCACGGTCGAGGCCGACGAGCGTCACATCGGGGAAGCGCGTGAGCATGGCCTCCGCGTGGCCGCCGAGGCCCAGGGTGGCGTCGATGACGATGGCGCCGGGCCGGGCGATGGCGGGTGCGAGCAGCGTGAGGCAACGGTCGAGCAGCACCGGGATGTGCTGTGCGCGTTCCGGTTGCACGTCGCCTCCCTCCTGCATCCCAAGTGGTCATCCCCTGCCGTCCGCTCCGACCCCCCACCGTCCTCGGCCCCCGGGGAAGTGGGGCCGATCACGGGAGGGGATCGCAACGGACGGCTACATCGGAGGGATGACCTCGCTGTCGAGCCCGACGAAGCCCGGTTCCTGCGCCGCGAGGTATGTCGCCCAGGCGGCGGCGTCCCAGATCTCGACGCGGGTGTCGGCACCGACGACCACCACGTCCCGATCGAGACCGGCGAACTCACGCAGCGGGGAAGGCACCGTGATGCGACCCTGCTTGTCAGGGATCTCATCGAATGCGCTGCTGAAGAAGACACGGGTGTAGGCGCGGACGCTCTGCGAGGTCTGGGCGGCGGTCCGCAGGCGCGTCGCGTACTCCTCGAAGACGGCGGTGGGCCACACCACGAGGCAGGCCTCCTGGCCCTTCGTGATGACGACGCCGCCGGCAAGTCCGTCCCGGAACTTCGCGGGGAGGATCAACCGCCCCTTGTCGTCGAGGCGCGGCGTGTGGGTCCCGAGGAACATGCACGCCTCCCCTCTCCGTGTCCGTTGCGGCGCACGTTACCCCATTTCCCTCCACAATCAACCACTTTGCTCCCCTGCACTCCGCGTGTCGCCCCCAACCGCTCCACCTACCCCACTCGGGCCGCGGTTGCTTCGAGACCGACCCGCGCCAGCCGATCCGGCTCGCGAGCGAATGGCGTTCCGGTTTCGCATGCATGGGCGGTCCGAAGACCGCCCATGCATGCGAAACCGGAACGGGCCACGGGCCTCCCCTTGCTGCGCTTCACTCCTCGAACGCCCCGCGACACGCGGTGTCGCGAGGGCGTTCGAGGAGTGAAGCGCAGACGGACGAGGGCCCCGTGCCGATGCACGGGGCCCTCGTGGGTGCGGGTGGTGGAGCTGGTGGTCGCGCTGGTGGCGCTGGTGCTGGTGGTGGGGCGTGGTGGGTGGCGCCGGGGTCAGGCGACGAGTGCCGCGTACCCGGGCTTCACCACGCCGTTGATGATGGCGAGGCGGTCCTCGAAGGGGATGAAGGCGCTCTTGAGCGCGTTCACGGTGACCCACTGGAGGTCGGCGAGCGTCCACCCGAAGGTGTCGACGAGGCCCTGCAGTTCCGAGGTCATGGAGATGCCGGACATGAGTCGGTTGTCGGTGTTCACGGTGACGCGGAAGTGCAGGTCGGCGAGCAGGCCGATGGGGTGCTCCGCGAGGGAGGCCGCAGCGCCGGTGTGCAGGTTGGACGTCGGGCACAGCTCAAGCGGGATGCGCCGATCACGCACGAACGCCGCCAGGCGCCCGAGCCGCGGCACCCCGTCGACCATGGTGATGTCGTCGATGATCCGCACACCGTGCCCCAGGCGCTCGGCACCGCACAGCTGGATGGCCTCCCAGATGCTCGGCAGCCCGTAGGCCTCGCCCGCGTGGATGGTGAAGTGTGCGTTCTCGCGATGCAGGTAGTCGAAGGCGGACCGGTGCGCCGTGGGCGGGAAGCCCTTCTCGGCGCCCGCGATGTCGAAGCCGACGACACCGGCGTCGCGGTAGCGCACGACGAGCGCCGCCACCTCCTCGGCGTGGTTGTCGGTGCGCATGGCGGTGAGCAGCGCCGCCACCCGGATGCCGTGCCCCGCCCGTGCCGCCTCCCGGCTGCCGCGCGCGAACCCGGCGAGGGCCGCCTCGACGATGGCCGGCATGCGCAGGCCGCGCTCACGGTGCAGCTCCGGCGCGAAGCGCACCTCGGCGTACACCACGCCATCAGCCGCGAGGTCGAGCGCGCACTCGGCGGCCACCCGCTCGATGGCGTCCTCCGTCTGCATCACCCCGACGGTGTGGGCGAAGGTCTCGAGGTACTGCACGAGCGACCCGGAGTCGGCCCCACGGCGGAACCACTGGGCCAGCGAGGCCGCGTCATCGGCGGGCAGGGCATGGCCCTGCGCCTCCGCCAGTTCGAGCACCGTCTGCGGTCGCAGGCCACCATCGAGGTGGTCGTGGAGCACCGCCTTCGGCGCCCGCAGCACCTGCTCGGGTGTGGGACGCACGTCGAGGCTCACACGTCCTCCCGATGCACGGTGTCGGGCGCGAACGCCGGCAGGCAGATCGCGTAGTACTCGGCACCCTCGGGCCCGACGCCGTAGCGGATGCGCTCCCCCGGCTCGGTGACGATCACCTGACCGGCATGGCAGGTGTGCACGACGCCCTCGCACTCGACGGTGACGGTGCCCTGCACCACGACCGTGACCTCCATGAACTCGGGCGACTGGAACGGCTCGGTCCAGCCGGCCGGCGCCTGCATGTGCGCGACGGAGACGGCACGGTCACCGCTCGAGGCGGCGCCGACGAGTTCGTCGATCACCTTGCCGCCGGGCACGGGGATGCGGGTGGGGTCGGTGAGCAGGCGTGGCATCAGTCGATCCGATCGAGGATGAGGGGCAGGGTGGGTCGCGCCTCCGCACCCACACCCCAGCCGCCCGCAAGGGCCTGGAGTGCGGACGGGATGCGCTCGGGGGTGTCGGTGTGCAGGGCGAGGACGGGTTGGCCGCGTCGCACGACGTCACCGGGACGGGCGAACCACTCGACGCCGGCGGCCGCCTGCACGGGCTCGCCCTGCCGGGCGCGACCGGCACCGAGCCGCCAGGCGGCGAGCCCGACGGCGATGGCGTCGAGGTGTGTGAGCACCCCGTCGGCATCGGCGACCACCTCGTGCACATGTGCCGCGGTGGGCAGCGGCGCCTCCGGGTCGCCCCCCTGGGCGCGCACCATGCGGCGCCAGACGTCCATGGCCGACCCGTCACGCAGGGCGTCGGCAGGATCCTTGGTGCGCGTGCCCGCAAGGGTGAGCATCTCCTCGGCCAGGCGCAGCGTGAGCTCGACGACGTCCGCAGGGCCGCCACCGGCGAGCACCTCGACGGACTCGCGCACCTCGAGCGCATTGCCCGCGGTGCGCCCAAGCGGCACATCCATGGCGGTGACGAGGGCCACCGTGCGCACACCGGCAGCATGACCGAGGTCGACCATGGTGCGCGCGAGTTCGCGGGCGCGTTCGGGCTCGGTCATGAAGGCACCGTTGCCGGTCTTCACATCGAGCACGAGCGACCCTGTGCCCTCGGCGATCTTCTTGCTCATGATCGACGACGCGATGAGCGGGATCGCCGGCACGGTGCCCGTCACGTCACGCAGTGCGTAGAGCTTCTTGTCGGCCGGCGCCAGACCACTGCCGGCAGCGCAGATGACGGCTCCCGTGGACTCGAGGACGGCGAACATCTCGTCGTTCGTGAGCGACGCCCGCCAGCCGGGGATGGACTCCATCTTGTCGAGGGTGCCACCCGTGTGCCCGAGGCCACGGCCCGAGAGCTGCGGCACGGCCACACCGCATGCCGCGACGAGGGGCGCGAGCGGCAGCGTGATCTTGTCGCCCACGCCACCGGTGCTGTGCTTGTCGGCGGTGGGCCGCGACAGGCGCGTCCACGACATGCGCTCGCCACTCGCGATCATCGCGTCGGTCCAGCGTGCGATCTCGCCGGTCGTCATGCCGTTGAGCAGGATGGCCATGGCGAGCGCGGACATCTGCTCGTCGGCCACGACCCCACGGGTGTAGGCGTCGACGACCCAGTCGATCTGCGCGTCGGTGAGGGCATGCCGGTCACGCTTGGCCGCGATGACGTCGACCGCGGCGAAGGGTTCGACACTCACGACGCCGTCCCGCGCTCATGCAGCTCCTGGGCGTCGAAGGCCCAGGGCAGCAGCTCCGCCATGGTGACGGGCCCCTCGGCCCCCATGACGAGCAGGTCGCGCCCGCCGTGCTCGAGCAGCAGCTGCCGGCAGCGACCGCAGGGCGCCAGTGCCGTGCCCTCGGCGTCGACGCAGTAGACGGCGACGAGCCGCCCGCCACCGCTCGCCGCGAGCGACGACACCATGCCGCACTCGGCGCACAGGCCCAGCCCGTAGGACGCGTTCTCGACGTTGCAGCCGGTGACGATGCGCCCGTCATCGACGAGCCCCGCCACCCCGACCGGGAACTGCGAGTAGGGCGCATACGCGTTGCGCATGATGCTGGTGGCGGCCGTGTGCAGGGCCTCCCAGTCGATGCCCATCAGTGGGCACCACCCTTCCGATAGGGCAGGCCGTCGGCCGCCGGCATGCGCAGTCGCTGCGTTGCCAGTGAGAGGACGACGAGCGTGGTGACGTACGGGGTCATGGACACGAACGGGCCGGGCAGCTCCTGCACCCGCAGGAAGAGCACGAGCACCGCCACGGCGACGATCGACGTGACCGCGGCCACCGCGCGATGGCCGCGTCGCACCTGCATCGCGGCGTAGGCGAGGAAGCCGATGACGACGATGAGCAGCGCCGCATGCACGGCACTCGAGGCGCGCAGCTGCAGGGCATCGGCGAAGCCGAAGAGCGCACTGCCGAGGAACAACCCACCCGGGCGCCAGTTGCCGAAGAGCATGGCGGCGAGGCCGATGAAGCCGCGTCCGCCCGTCTGCCCCTCCTGGTAGTTGCTCGACGCCACGACGGCGAGGTAGCCACCGGCGAGGCCGGCGAGGGCACCCGAGATGACGACGCCCGCGTACTTCATGCGGTACACCTGCACGCCAAGCGACTCGGCGGCGACGGGCGCCTCGCCCGCGCTGCGCAGGCGCAGGCCGAAGCGCGTGCGCCACAGCACCCACCAGCTGAGCGGGAACAGCAGCAGGCAGAGCATCGTGATGTAGGGCACGTCACCCGTGAGGCCGCGCAGCACGCGCGCGAGGTCGCTCACGATGAGGATGTTGTGCTGGCCGATGGCACCGAGCACGTCCGGGCTGTGCCAGCCGAACAGGGTGCCACCCGAGAGAACGGGCAGCCCGTTGGTGCCAACGGGATCGACGCTCGGTGACTGGGTGGGGCCCGCACCGGGGATGTTGCTGTCCTGGTACACGATGACCGAGAGGTAGCGCACGATGCCGGGCGCGATGAGGTTGATGGCCACACCGCTCACCACATGGTCGACACCGAAGGTGACGGTGGCGACGGCATGGACGAGCGCCGCGACGGCACCGAACACCATGGCCATGAACACGCCCATGTAGGGCCCGTGCTGGTAGCCCCAGTAGCCGGCGGCCCAGGTGCCCATGATCATCATGCCCTCGAGGCCGATGTTCACCACGCCGGCCCGCTCGGAGAACAGGCCGCCGAGGCCGGCGAGGGCGATGGGCACGGCGAGCAGCAGGGCTGCGTCAGCGGTGCCGACGCTCGTGAGGTCGGTGCTGCCGGTGATCTGCTGCACGATCGAGACGATGGCGACGCCGGCGAGGCCGTAGAGGCTCCAGCGGAGGGACTTCGAGGTCATGCGGCCACCTGCGCCTTCGCGAGCTGTCGTGCGTTCAACGTCTCGCGGTAGCGGCGCACGACCTCGTACGACGCGACCGCGGACAGCAGGATCGCACCCTGCATGATGACGTAGATCTCGGTGGCGATGCCGTTGAGTTCGAGGATGCGGGCCGACACCTCAAGGAAGCCGAACAGCAGTGACGACACCGCGATGCCACCGGCGTTGTTGCGGCCGAGCAGCGCGATGGCGATGCCGGTGAAGCCGACACCGCCACGGAAGCCAAGGGTGTAGGCGTGGGACTCACCGAGCATGACCGGCATCATCGCGAGGCCGGCGAAGGCACCCGACAGCAGCATCGCGGTGTAGATCATGCGCTTGGGGTTGACGCCGCTGACGGCCGCTGCGGTGGGGCTGGCGCCGGAGGCCCGCAGGTCGAAGCCGAAGCGCGTGCGGTTCACGAGGAACCAGTAGAGGATGCCCACGCCGATGGCCAGGAACACCAGGCCATAGGGGCCGCCGCCCGGCACGTCGGTGATGCCGAAGTGCGCGAGCCACGACATGAGGTCGGGCACCCAGGCGGACGCGGGCAGCGGCTTCGTCGTGAGGTCGTTGCTGCCAGCCACCACCTGCTGGAAGACGTTGGCGAGCAGGTAGGCCGAGAGGGCGCTGCCGATGGAGTTCAGCATGATGGTGCTGATGACCTCGCTCACGCCCCGCTTCACCTTGAGCCAGGCGGGGATGGCCGCCCATCCGGCACCGACGATGGCCGCGACGAGCAGGCAGAAGGCG
>JAKALQ010000072.1 GCA_021824095.1 Actinomycetes bacterium | reverse complement strand
GTCGTAGAGCTCACCGAGACGGCGCCCCACCTCCTCGGCAACGGCACCCTCCCAGGACAGGCCCTGCACGAGCGGGATGCCATTGCCCATGAGTCCGGAGTTCTGCAGCACGGCCGGGTTGTAGGCGCGCAGATTGGCGCCCATCGCATGCGAGAGCAGTGAGCGCGTGATGATCGCGGTGGCCTGCGCCATGTCGCCACCCACGCCCTGCGTGTGGTCACCTTCGTAGAAGAGCCGCTCCCCCACGAGCGACGCGAGGAAGGTCATGACGTCGATCTCGACCTCGCTGCGCCACTGCACGAAGCGATCCTCGAGCGGGATGGGAGAGACGAAGCCGCCGACGTCACCGCGACGCTCGATGGTGGCGACGTCGATCGTCGACGTGTGCTGCAGCCGGTACATGGCGACGGCATGGCAGGCCTCGTGCAGCGCGACCGAGTGGCGCTCGCGGTCGACGTAGGCACCGCCGTCCGGCAGGCCATGCTGCTTCAGCGACTTGGCCTTGATGACGTCGCCGTAGGTCACGGTCTCGCGGCCATCGCGGATGGCGAGGACGAGGGCTTCGTTCACGGTGTCCTTGATCGTGGCGCCCGTGGCATACGGGGACACCGTGGCGAGGCGGTCGATCTCGTCGTCCGTGAGGTTGTGGTCGACGCGCTTGAGGTAGTTGCGGTAGGTCTCCGCACGGCCGTCCTTCGTGGGGTAGCCCACGCGGTACGACCGGTCGATGCGCCCCGGGCGCAGCAGCGCCGGGTCGAGCGAGTCGGGCATGTTCGTCGCCATCATGACGAGGATGCGGTACTTCGGCGGCATCTTCGGGCGCATGCCGAGGGCGCGGCGCACCACGCGGTTCATGAAGCCCCGTGGCTTCGTGAGGCCCGACAGTTCAGTGAGGAGAGCCTGCAGGGTGCCGTCGAAGGAGCTGCCGCCCATGCCGCCGCCGACGACGACCTGGCGCTGCTCATCGGCGAGCAGGGCGCGGGCATGCGGCGAGACGAAGTGCGGGCCATTGCAGCCGACGGCTGCCGAGGCGTGGGCGCCGTGCATCGCGTCCCGACGCATCTGCGATACCTGCCCACCGCGGTTGCCCAGGGTGTCGGCCTCATCGAAGAACACGATGACGCCGCCGTAGCGCAGTGACAGCTTGCGCAGCTTGCGGAACAGGCCCTTCACCTTGAGCACGCCGATGCCGAAGAACATGTTGACGAACGCACCCGGATCGACGAACACGTAGGGCTTGCCGGTCTCACCGGCGACCGCCTCCGCCATGAGCGTCTTGCCGGTGCCGGGCGGGCCCCAGAGGAGGATGCCGCCGGGCACGTGGCCACCGCGGCTCTCGATCTCCTCGGGGTTCTCCAGGAAGAGGATGTTCTCCTTGATGCGGTCGAGCACCCGGTCCTGACCCCACACGTCGGTGAAGCGGGTGCGGATGTCGTCCGGCATGTACACGTCGATGCCGCCGCGGGAGAGGAACCAGAAGATCGCGACGAACTGGATGATCGCGATGAACATGTAGAAGACGACCTGCAGCAGCAGCGGTGCGCCCTGGATGATGAGCTGCGGCGCCTGCACGACCGCGCCGATGGCCGAGGTGCCGATGAAGCCACCGGTTACCGCGGCGACGATGTAGAGGATCACCACCCAGCGCACGACGCGCGCGATGCGGAAGCGCGTCCACGGCTTGATGCGCATGATGCGCGCGTCGGTGCGCTCGAAGCGACGCCGCCACGCTTGGTGGTAGCCCGCGCTGCGCTCGGCGATGAGGAAGTGCAGCTGCCGCAGCACCTCGAGCAGCGCGAGGAGCACGAGGTACAGGCCCGGGGCCGTGAAGGTTGCGAAGTAGAGGGCGTCGCCCATCGGCATGATGGGGTTCGTCGCGAGGGTGCTCCAGAAGACGAGCACCCACAGTCCCGCCCACAGGACGAGCAGCTTCACACGATCCCACCACTCGAGCGGCTTGCGCGTGGTGCGCTCGTCGTCGCGGATCCGGGAGGTGTACTCCGAACTCGTGATGTCGTTAGGCACGGGGCTCCTTGAACGTGAGTGAGCCGATGATGGCACCGATGGCGGACCGTTCGGCGGTGAAGCAGGTGGTCGTGCAGCGGATCACGAGGACGTACACCCGCTTCTTACCGGGCGCCAACATGCTCACGACCTCGGTGGTCTGCGGCACACCGTGCACGGCGTAGGCGGCGCGCTGGCGGATGCCGACGAAGCCGGCTTCCCGCAGCGGGGTGGTGACGACGCTGCCGGTGGGCAGGGTGCTCGAAGGCACGATGAGGTCCTGCAGCGCCGTGGTGGGATCGGGACCGATCGACTGCTGTTCCACGGGCAGCAGGTCGCGCACGAAGGAGAAGACGACCGGCACCGACGTCGGCGTGGCCGAGAGCACCTCGTCCGCGTTCCGCGTCGCGCCGGCCCACGCGCCCTGCCAGAGCAGCGTCTGCTGGAACACGCTGCCGGCGTCGTCACGCCAGCCCTGCTCGGCCGTGGTGAGCTGGGCGTCCGGCACCGGTGACCAGCTGCTCGGGAGCGCGAAGTACATGCCGTAGGACTTCGCGGCGATGTACTGGTGCGTGGGCGCGCCACAGCCCGCCAGCAGCAGCATCGCCGCCAGCCCCAACCCGAGGATGCGCCGTCCCATGCGTGAACCCTATGGGGCGGCTACTGCGCCGACGAGGCCGCCTTCGGCTTCGCGTCGACGCCGGCCTCCCGGCGCTGCTTCACCGTGATCGGCGTCGGTGCGCCCGTGAGGGGATCCTGGCCGTTGCCCGTCTTCGGGAAGGCGATGACCTCACGGATCGACGACGCGCCTGCGAGCAGCATCGCCACCCGGTCCCAGCCGAAGGCGATGCCGCCGTGCGGCGGCGGCCCGAACTTGAAGGCCTCGAGCAGGAAGCCGAACTTGGCCTCCGCCTGCGCGTCGGTCATGCCGAGCAGGTTGAACACCCGCTGCTGCACGTCACGACGGTGGATACGGATCGAGCCACCGCCGATCTCGTTGCCATTGCACACGATGTCGTAGGCCCAGGCGAGCGCCTGGTCGGGCGCCGACTCGAAGGTGTCGATCCAGTCGGCGTTCGGCGACGTGAACGGGTGGTGCACCGCCGTCCAGGCCGGGTTGCCGTCGTCGTCCTCGGTCTCCTCGAACATCGGGGCATCGACGACCCACAGGAAGCTCCATGCGGACTCGTCGATGAGCCCGCAGCGACGACCGACCTCGAGCCGGGTGGCACCGAGCAGCGCCAGGGCCTCGCTGCGCTTGCCCGCCGCGAAGAAGACGCAGTCGCCGGGCTTGGCACCGGTGGCCGCCACGAGCCCGGCGCGCTCCTCGTCCGAGATGTTCTTGGCCACGGGGCCGCCGAGTTCGCCCTCCGGCGACACGGTGACGTAGGCCAGGCCCCGGGCGCCGCGCTGCTTGGCCCACTCCTGCCAGGCGTCGAACGCGCGCCTCGGCTGGTCGGCACCACCGGGCATGACGACCGCGCCGACGTACGGCGCCTGGAACACCCGGAAGGGGGTGTTCGCGAAGAACTCGGTGAGCTCCACGAGCTCGAGGCCGAAGCGCAGGTCGGGCTTGTCCGAGCCGTAGTACTGCATCGCATGCGCATACGTCATGCGCGGGATGTCGCCGATCTCGTAGCCGATGGTGCCCTGCCAGATGGCACGCACGATGGCCTCACCGACCTCGAGCACATCCTCCTGCTCGACGAACGACATCTCGATGTCGAGCTGGGTGAACTCCGGCTGCCGGTCTGCACGGAAGTCCTCATCCCGGTAGCAGCGGGCGATCTGGTAGTAGCGCTCCATGCCGGCAACCATGAGCAGCTGCTTGAACAGCTGCGGGCTCTGCGGGAGCGCGTACCAGGAACCGGGCGAGAGTCGTGCGGGCACCAGGAAGTCGCGCGCACCCTCGGGCGTGGAGGCCGTGAGCGTGGGCGTCTCGATCTCGAGGAAGTTGCGCTCGTCAAGGACGCGACGGGCGATGCTCGACATGCGCGAGCGCAGGCGCAGCGCGGCCGCGGGCGCGCCGCGGCGCAGGTCGAGGTAGCGGTACTTCAGCCGCACCTCGTCGCCCACCTCGAGGTGGTCGTCGATCGGGAAGGGCAACGGGGCCGCCTCGCTCAGCACCTCGAGCACCTCGCAGGTGACCTCGATGGCACCGGTCGGGAGGGCGGCGTTCTCGTTGCCCTCGGGGCGGGCACCGACGGTGCCGACGACGCGGATGCAGAACTCGTTGCGCAGTTGGCCGGCAACCTCGGGGTCGTGGATGACCACCTGCACGACGCCGGAGGCGTCGCGGAGGTCGATGAAGGCGACGCCGCCGTGATCCCGTCGACGGGCGACCCACCCGGTGAGGGTCACGGTGGACCCCACATGGGATGTGCGAAGCGTTCCCGCCTCATGCGTGCGCAGCACTATGCCTCCAGCCTCTCGACGACGACCCGCAGGATGTCGTCCGACGCGACCGACTCCTGGTCGCCGGTCACCAATGATTTCAGCGGCAGCACACCATCTGCCAATTCGCGTTCGCCGATGATGATCGCGTAGCGCGCTCCCGACCGATCGGCCGCCTTCATGGAGCCCTTGAGCGCGCGATCGCCGTAGGCCAGGTCGACGCGCACGCCGACGGCGCGCAGGCGCCCCGCGAGGGCCACCGCATGCCGCTTGGCCTCCGCCCCCATGGGCACGAGGAACACATCACAGCGGGCGGGGTCGCCGACCGTGAGCCCCTCCGCCTCGCAGGCGAGCATGGTGCGGTCGGTGCCGAGTCCGAAGCCGATGCCCGACAGCGGTGCCCCGCCCAGTTGCGCCATGAGGCCGTCGTAGCGACCACCGCCGCCGATCCCCGACTGCGCGCCAAGGAACGGGTGGTCGAACTCGAACGTGGTGCGCGTGTAGTAGTCGAGGCCCCGCACGAGCCTCGGCCATTCGACGTACTGCACGCCGAGGGCGTCGAGGTACTCGCGCACGAGCCCGTAGTGCGTGGCACAGGCCTCACACACATGGTCGGCCTGCAGTGGTGCATCGACGAGCTGGCGCTGCACGTCGGCCCGCTTGTCGTCGAGGACGCGCAGCGGGTTGATGCGAGCGCGTTGCTGCGTCTCCTCGTCGAGGTCGAGGCCGGCGAGGAATGCCTGCAGGCGCTCACGGTACGGCGGACGGCAGACGGTGCAGCCGAGCGTGGTGAGGCGCAGCTGGTACTTCGTGAGGCCGAGCGCGCGGTACCCCTCGTCGGCCAGCGCGATGACCTCGGCATCGAGCGCTGGATCGTCGACGCCGATGGCCTCGATGCCCACCTGCTGCAGCTGCCGGTAGCGACCGTGCTGCGGTCGCTCGGCACGGAAGAAGGGGCCGGCGTACCAGATCTTCACCGGCAGCTGGCCCTTGTCGAGCCCGGACTCGATGACCGCCCGCATGACGCCGGCAGTGCCCTCGGGACGCAGCGTGATGGAGCGCTCACCACGGTCGGTGAAGGTGAACATCTCCTTGCTCACGACGTCGGTGGACTCGCCGACACCGCGGACGAACAGCGAGGTGTCCTCATACACGGGCAGCTCGATGTAGCCGTAGCCGGCACGACGGGCGGGGCCGGCGAGCGCCTCGCGCACCGCGAGGAAGGTGTTGGACTGCGGCGGCAGGTAGACGGGCACACCCTTGGGGCCCTTGATCATCTCGCTCATGCGCTGATCGCCCGCAGGAAGGGGTTGGAGCGCCGCTCCTGGCCGATCGTCGTCGACGGCCCGTGACCGCAGTGCACCACGACGTCGTCCGCCATCGGCAGCACGACGGTGCGGAGCGTGCGATCCATGGCGGCAGGGTCACCACCCGGCAGATCGGTGCGGCCGACCGAGCCGGAGAAGAGCACGTCGCCACTGAACAGGGTGCGCGTCCCGTCATGGTCGGTCTCGAACATGACCGATCCCTCCGTGTGGCCCGGGGCGTGGCGCACCGTGACGTCGAACCCGGCAAGCTGCAGGCGCACGCCATCGGTGAGCTCGCGCACGTCGGAGGGCTCCGCGAACTCCACCCCCAGTTGGCGCACCATGGCGTTGGCCTCCGGGCTCATCGTGGCGAAGGGGTCGCCGATCCGGTCACGGTCGGCCGGGTGCACCCAGGCCGGGATGTCGTAGCCGTCGGCAACCGGGAGCACCGAGAACATGTGGTCGATGTGCCCGTGCGTGAGCAGGATGGCCACCGGACGCAGATGCAAGGCCTCGACCTGCTCCCGGATGCGTGGGAGCGCGTCCATCCCGGGGTCGACGATGATGCACTCGCTGCCCTGTCCGGCACCGAGGATCCAACAGTTCGTGCGCCAAGGCCCGGCCTCGAACGTCCGCAGCATCGGGTCACCTCCAGAGGTGCAAGGGTAACGAACCGGCAACCACTGGCCCGCCCCTGCCGCCAGCGGGCCCCTGAGCACCTAGACTCCGGGCCGGAGCAGCAACGCCGAAGTCCCCGCACGCGCGCGTGTGTGCGGGCGCGACGGCAGCGCGGGTCGGCCATCCCGGGCCGAACCCGTCGAGCATTGACCGCGAGCGAGGGAACGCCATGACCGAACAGCCCACAGGTTTCGGACGCTACGACGCCGATGGCACGGTGTACGTGCGCACGCCGTCCGGTGATGTGGCCGTCGGCCAGTACACGATCGGCACGCCCGAGGAGGGCCTGGCCTTCTTCGAGCGCAAGTTCGAGGACCTGCGTGCCGAGCTGCAGCTGGCCAAGCAGCGCCTCGCTGACGGCCGGGCCAGCGCCGACGGCATCGTGCAGCTCATCGCCCGCACCCGAGCCGAACTTGAGACGCCGCGCATGGTCGGTGACCTGTCGCTGCTCGCCACCGACATCACGGAACTCGAGGCCGCAAACGCCGAGAAGGCGGCCGAGCGCCAGGCCCAGCGCGCCGCCATGCGTGCACAGACCCTGGCCAACCGCGAGGCCATCGTTGCCGAGGCCGAAGCGCTGCAGGAGTCCACGCAGTGGAAGGCCACCGGCGACCGTTACAAGACCCTGCTTGATGAGTGGAAGGCGCTCCCCCACGCCGACCGCGCGAGTGAGCAGGCACTGTGGAAGCGCTTCTCCTCCGCCCGCACCACCTTTGACAAGGCCCGTCGCGCCCACTTCGCCAACCGTGACGCCGAGGCCGCGCAGGCCAAGGCCGTGCGTGCTGCCATCGTCGAGGAGGCCGAGGCACTGGCGACGAGCACCGACTGGGCCGCGACCCGTCAGCAGTACCAGGTGCTCATGGATCGTTGGAAGGCCGCACCTCGCGGCGCCCGCAAGGACGACGACGCCCTGTGGGAGCGCTTCCGCGCCGCACAGCAGCGCTTCTTCGACGCCCGCAATGCCGATCTCGCGGTGCGCGACGAGGCCCTCAAGGGCAATCTCGACGCCAAGGTGGCGCTGCTCGAGGAGGCCGAGGCGCTGCTGCCCATCACCGACCTCGCCGCGACCAAGCGCTCGTTGCGCTCCATCGCGGAGCGTTGGGAGGCCATCGGTCATGTGCCGCGTGCCGACAAGGAGCGCGTCGAGGGACGCCTTCGCCGTGTCGAGCAGGCCGTGCGTGATCTGGAGCAGGAGGAGTGGCGTCGCACCGATCCGGGCCGCAAGGCCTTCGCCAGTGACACCGCGGCCACCTTCCGTGCGGGCGTCGAGCGTGCCGAGCGCGAGCTCGAGGCCGCACGTGCCAAGGGTGACGCCAAGGCCGTCGCCGACGCCGAGGCACGACTCACGAGTGCCCGCATGCTGCTCGAGGCGGCACAGAAGTACGCCTGATCGCACACCGTCACGAAGCGGGTCCCGGCCATCGTCGGGGCCCGCTTCGTGTGTGTGGGGCGGCGACGGCGTCGGGGTCAGGCGAGGGCCTCGCGCAGGGCGGCAATGGACGCTGCGGTGAATGCGCGTGCCATCGGTGAGCCTGTTGGGATGGTGTCACCACCGTGGTACATGCCCGGCACCACGACCAGCGCACAGGCCACCCCCGCCGCCTGCAGCCGGGTCGCGTACGCCACATCCTCGTCGTGGAACAGGTCGAGGGTGCCGGTGCCGATCCACGCCGGCGGGAGTCCGCGCAGATCGTCGCGACGAGCCGGCACCGCAGGTGCGGCTGCGGGCAGCGTGCCGAGGTAGCACCGCCAGGCGAAGACGTTGGAGGGGGCGTTCCAGATGAGCTGGCCATGGCCGGACTGCTGCGACGGCTGATCGGTGCGATCGTCGAGCATGGGGTAGACGAGCAGCTGCATGCGCAGGGGCAACGATCCGTCGTCGGTGGCCACCTGCGCCAGCGCGGCTGCCAGCCCTCCTCCAGCGCTGTCGCCGCCGACCGCGATCCGGGCGGCATCGACCCCGAGGGCAGCTGCCTCGGCATGGAGCCAACGCAGCGCCGCCACACAATCGTCGAGCCCCGCCGGGTACGGGTGCTCCGGTGCGAGCCGGTACTCCACGCTCACCACGAGGATGCCGGCCCCGAGGGCGTACTGCGCGCAGTTGCCGTGGTAGTCCTCGGCGCTGCCCATGATGAAGCCGCCACCATGGATCCACAGCAGCGCGCCAGTGGGCGCCACCCGGCCGACCGGGTCGTAGCAGTGCACGGTGACGGTCGCCCCCGGTGACGTGCCGGGCACCGTGACGCGTCGCCAGCGCACGCGGCTGTCGATCGGTGCACGCGGCAGGCGGGCACGGCGCATGAGGGTGAGCAGCCAGCGGTTGCGCACATCGAAGGGCACCCAGAGCACTGGGTGGCGCAGCTCGGCCGGCACCGCACGGATGGCGCGGGCTCGGCGCACCACGGCACGGCCCACGGACCCGACCGCGACGACGGCAAACACCGTGGTGAATCGTCGTCGGGCCATGGCGCGCGCTAGATGCGGTAGCAGTCGTAGACGCCGTCGATGCTGCGGATGCTGCGCAGCACGGCCGACAGGTGGCGGGGATCGGACATCTCGAAGGTGAACTTCGACAG
>JAKALQ010000071.1 GCA_021824095.1 Actinomycetes bacterium | reverse complement strand
TCGCCGCCGGGTTGAAGTCGACGGGCCGCCCCGACGTCGCCCTCGTGGTGAACGATGGTCCCCACTTCCGCGCTGCCGGTGTCTTCACGTCGAACCGGGTGCAGGCGGCGCCGGTGCGGTGGTCACGGGCCGTCATAGCCTCCGGTGCGCCCGTCCGTGCCGTCGTCCTGAACTCCGGCGGTGCGAATGCCTGCACCGGCCCCGAGGGCGACGCCGATACTGCCGCCACGGCGGCCGCGGTGGGCGATGCGATCGGCGTGCCCGCCGAGCAGGTCGCCGTCTGCTCCACCGGCCTCATCGGGGTCCGCCTGCCGATGGAGCGCATCCTCGGCGGCGTCACCGCCGCAGCCGGCTCGCTCTCGGCCGATGGTGGCGACGCCGCCGCCGTCGCGATCATGACGACCGACACGGTCCCGAAGACGGCGGTGCGCCGGGGCGCCGGCTACACCGTCGGCGGCATGGCGAAGGGTGCCGGCATGCTCGCCCCCGGCCTCGCCACGATGCTCGTCGTCATCACGACCGACGCCGATGTCGAGGCGGCCGACCTCGATGCCGCGCTGCGTTCCGCCACCGCACGCAGCTTCGATCGCATCGACAGCGACGGCTGCATGTCGACGAACGACACCGTGCTGCTGCTGGCCAACGGTGCCAGCGGGGTCACGCCGTCACCCAGCGAGTTCGCGGCCCTCGTCGAGGAGGTGTGCGCGGAACTGGCCCTCAAGCTCATCGGTGACGCGGAGGGCGCGACGAAGGACGTGCGCATCCATGTCTCCGCGGCTGCCAGCGAGGCCGACGCCCTCGAGGTTGCCCGTGCCATTGCCCGCAGCAACCTGCTGAAGTGCGCCATCCATGGCGAGGACCCCAATTGGGGCCGTGTCCTGTCCTCGATCGGCACCACGGCCGCGGCCTTCGAGCCCGATGAGATCGATGTGGCCATGAACGGCGTCTGGGTGTGTCGCGACGGTCAGGCCGGCGACCCCCGCGACCTCGTCGACATGTCCGGTCGCCAGGTCACCATCACCGTGTCATTGCGAGCCGGCGACGCCGAGGCCACCTTGTGGACCAACGACCTCACGCCCATGTACGTCCACGAGAACAGCGCCTACAGCTCCTAGGAGTCCAGCATGTCGAATCCCGACCTCAGCGGCTCGCGGGCCGAGGCGCTCGCGAAGGCGCAGGTGCTCGCCGAGGCCCTGCCATGGCTGCGGCAGTTCCACGGTCGCATCGTCGTCATCAAGTACGGCGGCAACGCCATGGTCGACGAGGCCCTGAAGCGTGCCTTCGCCGAGGACGTCGTCTTCCTGCGCCTCGCCGGCCTGCGTCCGGTCGTCGTGCATGGTGGCGGCCCGCAGATCAACCACATGCTGTCCCGCCTCGGTGTGGAGAGCCGATTCGTCGGCGGCTTCCGCGTCACCACGGCGGAGGTGATGGATGTCGTGCGCATGGTGCTCACGGGCCAGGTGCAGCGGGAGCTCGTGTCGCTCATCAACGACCACCACGCCCTCGCCGTCGGCACCTCGGGTGAGGACACCCACATGCTCATCGCCGAGCGACGCGATGTGCTCGTCGACGGCATCCCCACGGACATCGGCCTCGTCGGCGACATCGTCGAGGTGCGACCCGACCTCCTGCTCGAGATGCTCGATGACGGCTGGATCCCGGTGGTGAGCACGGTGGCCCACGACAGGGAGGGGCAGCTGCTCAACGTGAACGCCGACACCGCGGCCGCGGCGATTGCCGCCGCGCTCGGTGCGGAGAAGCTGCTCGTGCTCACTGATGTGGAGGGCCTGTACCGCTCCTGGCCGGACCGTGACTCCATCATCCGTCGCATCGGTGTCGAGGAGCTGCGCGGCCTGCTGCCGACGCTCGAGAGCGGGATGGTGCCGAAGATGGAGGCCTGCCTGCGGGCAGTCGACGGTGGTGTCCCGCGCGCGCACATCATCGACGGTCGCATCCCACACGGCATGCTCCTCGAGATGTTCACCGACGAGGGCATCGGCACGATGGTGCAGCCGGCATGACGACCACGGCCGCATGGCAGGAGCGCTGGGAACGCTCGATGCTCGGCAACTACGGCACCCCACCCATCGCGCTCGTGTCCGGGTCGGGCACCCACGTCACCGACGCGGACGGCCGCGAGTACCTCGACCTCCTCGGCGGCATCGCGGTGAGCGCCATCGGCCACGCCCACCCGGCGCTCGTGCGCGCCATCGCGGATCAGGCAGCCACGCTCGTGCACACGAGCAACCTCGCCATCCACCCGCGGGGCGTCGAACTCGCCGAGCGCCTCATCGCCCTCAGCGGCTGGGACGCCAGGGTGTTCTTCGCCCAGGACGGTGCCACGGCGAACGAGGCGGCGCTCAAGATCGTCCGTCGCCATGCCGCGGCCCAGCGCCCGGACGGGACCCGGCAGCGCATCGTCGCCATGGAGGGCGGCTTCCACGGGCGCACCATGGGTGCGCTCGCCGTCACCGGCAATCCGGCGAAGCGCGACCCCTTCGCGCCCTTCGGCCACGAGGTCACCTTCGTGCCGTTCGGCGATGCGGCTGCGGTCGAGGCGGCCATGGGCCCGGATGTGGCCGCGGTCATCCTCGAACCAGTCCAGGGCGAGAACGGCGTCATCGTGCCGCCACCGGGATTCCTCGGCGAGGTCCGGGCGATCACGCGTCGACACGACGCCCTGCTCGTCGTCGACGAGGTCCAGTCGGGCATGGGCCGCACCGGCGCCTGGTTCGCGTCCACGGCTGCCGGCATCGTCCCGGACGTCATGACCCTCGCGAAGGGCATCGCCGGTGGCCTGCCGCTGGGGGCGGTCCTCGTCACCGGGCCGGCCCGCGATGCCCTGCGACCGGGCGACCACGGCACCACCTTCGGCGGCAACCCGGTGGCCTGTGCCGCGGCTCTCGCCGTCATCGACACCATCGAGCGCGACGGCCTATTGGCGAACGCCCGGGCCCAGGGGGCGGCCCTCGCCCATGGCATCCGCGACCTCGCCAGCCCGCACATCCGCGAGGTCCGCGGCGTGGGCCTCTGGGTGGGCGTCGAGTTCACCGGGCCGATTGCCGGGGCCGTCGAGGTGGCCCTGCGTGCCCGGGGCGTGCTCGTGAATGCCGCGAAGCCGCAGGTGCTGCGCCTGGCCCCGCCGCTCACGATCACGGCGGACGAGGTGACCGCGTTCCTCCGCGCGCTGGAAGCGGCGCTCGCCGAGGTGCCGTGATGTCGTCGCTCACCTCGCGCGCCGCACGGCACCAGCGCATCGTCGACATCATCTCGACCTGTCGCGTGCACACGCAGGACGAGCTGCGCTCCATGCTCGCCGTCGAGGGCTTCACCGTCACGCAGGCGACACTCTCGCGCGACCTCGACGCCCTGCGGGCCACGAAGATCGTCGATGATCATGGGCTGAGCGTGTACGCGATCCCCGCCGACGGTGACCCGGCCGCCACGCCGGAGCTCGGCATCGACGACGACGTGATGGCCCGGTTGCAGCGCGTCGCCGCGGACGTCGTCGTGGGTGCCGACGGATCGGCGAACATCGCCGTCGTGCACACGCGGCCCGGCGCCGCGCACTACCTGGCCTCTGCACTCGACCGGGCGGGCATCCACGAGGTGCTCGGCACGATCGCGGGCGACGACACGGTGCTGGTGGTGTCGCGGGACCCCGCGGGCGGGCAGGATCTGGCGGTGCGATTGGAGGCGCTCGTCGAGCGCCGCAGGACAAGGGTGGGATCATGACGGAGCCGACACGACTCTGGGGTGGCCGTTTCTCGGCTGGCCCCTCGGACGCCATGGCGGCGCTCAGCCGGTCCGTGCAGTTCGACTGGCGCCTGGCGACCTACGACCTGCGGCAGAGCCGCGCCCACGCACGCGTCCTCCATGGGGCCGGCCTGCTCACCGATGACGAGCTCACGCGCATGCTCGCTGCCCTGGAGGGCCTTGACGCCGACGTGGCCTCGGGTGCCTTCACCGCGATCGACAGCGACGAGGACGTGCACTCGGCGCTCGAGCGGGGCCTGCTCGATCGGCTCGGCTCGGAGCTCGGCGGCAAGCTGCGGGCGGGCCGCAGCCGCAACGACCAGGTGGCAACCGACTTCCGCCTGTACCTGCGTGACGCCGCCCGCGCCATCGGCCACGGCATCCTCGACCTCGCCGACGCCATCGTGACGCAGGCCGAGGCGCACGTTGCCGACCCCGCGCCGGGCTTCACCCACCTCCAGCACGCGCAACCGGTGTCGTTCGGCCACGAGCTCGCGAAGCACGCGCACGCGCTGCGCCGTGATGTCGACCGACTCATCGACTGGGACCGTCGCAACGCCTACTCGCCGATGGGCGCCGGTGCCCTGGCGGGCTCGTCACTCGGCCTTGACCCGGTCGCGGTGGCGGCCGAACTCGGCTTCCTCGGCGCCCTGCCGAACTCCATCGACGCCACCTCGGACCGCGACTTCGTCGCCGAGTTCCTCTTCGCCTGCACCACGACGGCCCTGCACCTGTCGCGACTGGGGGAGGAGATCTGCCTGTGGGCGTCGCGCGAGTTCCGTTGGGCCACGCTCGACGATCGTTTCGCGACGGGTTCGAGCATCATGCCGCAGAAGAAGAACCCCGACGTCGCCGAGCTCACACGTGGCAAGGCCGGGCGCATCGTGGGCAACCTCACGGGCATGCTCGCCACGCTCAAGGGGCTGCCATTCGGCTACAACCGCGACCTCCAGGAGGACAAGGAGCCGGTGTTCGACACCGTCGACACCCTGCTGCTCGTCCTACCGGCCCTCACTGGCTCCGTGGCGACCCTCGTGTTCGACCGTGAGCGCATGGCGGCCGCGGCGCCGGAGGGCTTTGCCCTCGCCACCGACATCGCGGAGTGGTTGGTGCGTGCGCGCGTGCCCTTCCGCGAGGCCCATGAGATCGCGGGCGCCTGCGTGCGCTACGCCGAGGCCCGCCACCTGGAGCTGTGGGACCTCTCCGACGACGACTTCGCGGCGATTTCCCCCCACCTCGGCCATGGCGTGCGGGCGGTGCTCACGACACACGGGTCACTCGACTCCCGCAACGCCTTTGGTGGCACCGCCCCAGCCCGTGTCCGCGAGCAGCTCGCCACCCTCCGCGCCACCCTCGCCAGCACCCGCACCGCCCTCGCCTGACGCCCCTTCGCGCTAGGACTCAAAACTGGTCGAATTTTGTGGTGGTTTGTCCACCCATTCTGAGTCCTAGCGCGGGTACAACACGCGGTTCTGGAAGGATTCGCCCATGGAGTCACGTACCGCCGTCCTTGATGACCTCGTCCAACGCGACCTCGTCGCGAGCGCCACCGACCTCGGGGCCCTCCGCGACGCGCTGTCGGCCGGTCCGATCACGATGTACTGCGGTTTTGACCCCACGGCCCCGTCCCTGCACATGGGCAACTTGGCGCAGATCGTCACGATGATGCGCTTCCAGCGCTCCGGGCATCGGCCCCTGGCCCTGGTGGGGGGCTCCACCGGCCTCATCGGCGACCCGCGCATGACGTCCGAGCGCACCCTGAACCCGGTGGACGTCGTCCGTGACTGGGAGTTGCACATCAAGGCGCAGCTGGAGCAGTTCTTCGACTTCGAGGGTCCCAACGCCTGCACGATGGTGAACAACTTCGACTGGACGAAGGACGTGTCGGCCATCGAGTTCCTGCGCGACATTGGCAAGCACTTCAGCGTCAATCGCATGCTGGATCGCGAAGCCGTCGCCGCTCGACTGAACTCGAGCGGCATCTCCTACACGGAATTCAGCTACCAGCTGCTCCAGGCATTCGACTTCCTCGAGTTGTACCGACGCTACGGCTGCGTCCTCCAGACCGGCGGCTCGGACCAGTGGGGCAACATCACCGCGGGGGCGGACCTCATCCGCCGCGTCGAGGGGGCCGCGGTGCACGCCCTCACCACGCCACTCATCACGAAGGCCGACGGCACGAAGTTCGGCAAGACGGAATCCGGAACCGTCTGGCTCAGCGCCGAACTCACGAGCCCCTATGCCTTCTTCCAGTTCTGGCTCAATGCGGACGACCGCGACCTCCCCCAGTTACTCCACACCTTCTCGCTGCGTCCCTTCCCCGAGGTCGAGCAGCTGCTCGTCGCCTCGGCTGAACGACCGCATGCCCGCGAGGCGCAACGGGCCCTCGCCCGGGAGGTCACCACGCTCGTCCATGGTGCCGAAGCTTCGGCGCAGGCGGAGGCAGCCGCCGTCGCCCTGTTCGGTGGAGGCGACCTGCGTGCAGTCGACGCCGGCACCCTGACTGCCGCCCTGCGCGAGGCCGGACTGCATGCCATTGCGCGAGAGGACGGGCGCATCCCCTCAGCCTGCGACCTCCTCGTTGCCACAGGTCTCTCGAAGTCCAAGGGTGAGGCACGTCGCACGATCGCCGAGGGTGGGGTGAGCATCAGCAATGAGCGAGTCGTGGACGGTGATGCGCCTCTCGACGAGAACCTGTTGATCCACAACGCGTTTCTCGTCGTTCGTCGCGGCAAGCGCAATGTCGCCGGCGTCCAGATGCAGGGCTGATGCGTGCCGCTCGCGGCTCGATTTGACCTCCTGCATCCGGGTCCGTATGGTTCCACCTCGTTGCCCCGACGGAGAGCAATGGACCGGAACGCAAAGCGATTCCGAGGCCAGTCTCGGTGGCAGAGCCCAGCACCAGCTGAACCTGCAAAGGTCCACTGTGCTCGGAGCCCGGAAGCGCAAACAGCGGTTTGACTCGAAAGAATCAGATGGCTAGCGTTCGCCGGGTTGCCAAGCCGAATCGCACTGGAAACAGCGCAATCCGGCGGGAAACGATACAACCAGTCATCGACGCAAGCGATTTGACTCGCTGAAATCAACTGACTACCGTTGGACGAGTCGCCTCACGACGAACGGTTCGAATGAATCGATCGACGAGATGCGCGCCCGCACCTTGAGAACTCAACAGCGTGCCAAGAATCGACGCCGATTCGCTGAAACGGAAGTTTCGGCAGAAATACGGCGATTGATTCAAGCACTACAGCTTGAAGTCAATTCGCCAGGTCAAACAGTCCTTAATGGAGAGTTTGATCCTGGCTCAGGACGAATGCTGGCGGCGTGCTTTACACATGCAAGTCGAACGGTGACGAGGAGCTTGCTCCTCTGATCAGTGGCGAACGGGTGAGTAACACGTGGGCAATCTGCCCCTCACTTCGGGATAACTATCCGAAAGGATGGCTAATACCGGATATGAAATCTGGCGGCATCGCCGGGTTTGGAAAGTTTTTCGGTGAGGGATGAGCCCGCGGCCTATCAGCTTGTTGGTGAGGTAAAGGCTCACCAAGGCGACGACGGGTAGCCGGCCTGAGAGGGCGACCGGCCACACTGGGACTGAGACACGGCCCAGACTCCTACGGGAGGCAGCAGTGGGGAATATTGCACAATGGGCGAAAGCCTGATGCCGCGACGCCGCGTGAGGGATGAAGGCCTTCGGGTTGTAAACCTCTTTCAGTAGGGACGAAGCGCAAGTGACGGTACCTACAGAAGAAGCACCGGCTAACTACGTGCCAGCAGCCGCGGTAATACGTAGGGTGCAAGCATTGTCCGGATTTATTGGGCGTAAAGAGCTCGTAGGCGGCCTGACACGTCGGATGTGAAAACACGCAACTTAATTGCGTGCCTGCATTCGATACGGTCAAGCTAGAGGATGGCAGGGGAAACTGGAATTCCTGGTGTAGCGGTGGAATGCGCAGATATCAGGAGGAACACCGGTGGCGAAGGCGGGTTTCTGGGCCATTACTGACGCTGAGGAGCGAAAGCGTGGGGAGCGAACAGGATTAGATACCCTGGTAGTCCACGCCGTAAACGATGGGCACTAGATGTAGGGGACATTCCACGTTCTCTGTGTCGTAGCTAACGCATTAAGTGCCCCGCCTGGGGAGTACGGCCGCAAGGCTAAAACTCAAAGGAATTGACGGGGGCCCGCACAAGCGGCGGAGCATGCGGCTTAATTCGATGCAACGCGAAGAACCTTACCTGGGCTTGACATATAGGGAAATCTCCCAGAGATGGGAGGTCCGCAAGGGCCCTATACAGGTGGTGCATGGCTGTCGTCAGCTCGTGTCGTGAGATGTTGGGTTAAGTCCCGCAACGAGCGCAACCCTCGTTCGATGTTGCCAGCGGGTTATGCCGGGAACTCATCGAAGACTGCCGGGGTCAACTCGGAGGAAGGTGGGGATGACGTCAAGTCATCATGCCCCTTATGTCCAGGGCTGCACGCATGCTACAATGGCCGGTACAAAGGGCTGCGATACCGCAAGGTGGAGCGAATCCCAAAAAGCCGGTCTCAGTTCGGATTGGGGTCTGCAACTCGACCCCATGAAGTCGGAGTCGCTAGTAATCGCAGATCAGCAACGCTGCGGTGAATACGTTCCCGGGCCTTGTACACACCGCCCGTCACGTCATGAAAGTCGGTAACACCCGAAGCCGGTGGCCTAACCGCAAGGAGGGAGCCGTCGAAGGTGGGACTGGTGATTGGGACGAAGTCGTAACAAGGTAGCCGTACCGGAAGGTGCGGCTGGATCACCTCCTTTCTAAGGAGCACATGAGGCATAGCCTCGGAATGCCGATGAGAATCAAACGAATTCTCCGGCAGCTCAAGGGTGGAACGTCGATTCTTGGCTCGTTGTGAACAAGATTCCAAGTACTGCTTCGGCGTGGAACGGATGAATGTGATCAACGAGCCTTGGCACGCTGTTGGGTCCTGAGGGGGCGGTTACGCTACCTCAGGTCCGGAAACGAGGGATTCCTCGAGCCGGACTGCGACAGGGCCCTGCACACCGTTCGAACCGCCAGCAACCTGGCAGGCGACGGAGGCGGCAGGGAACCCGCCCGTAGTTTGAGAACTGCACAGTGGACGCGAGCATCTTCATCTTTGTGGTCAAGTTATTAAGTGCACAGGGTGGATGCCTTGGCTTCGAGAGCCGAAGAAAGACGTAGGAGGCTGCGATAAGCCTCGGGGAGCTGCCAACCAAGCTTTGATCCGGGGATGTCTGAATGGGGAAACCCGGCTGGGGTCATGCCCAGTCACCCTCGCCTGAACACATAGGGCGAGCGGAGGGAACGTCGGGAAGTGAAACATCTCAGTACCGACAGGAAGAGAAAGCAACCGCGATTCCGTGAGTAGTGGCGAGCGAAAGCGGAAGAGGCTAAACCGAACTTGCGTGATAGACGCCAGTCGTTGCATGTTCGGGGTCGTGGGACCAACCAGATCGTTCTGGCGAACGATCAGAGAGTCAGAAACTCACTGCGTAGGCGAAGGCCCTGGGAAGGGCTGGCACAGAAGGTAACACCCCTGTAGTCGAAACGTAGTGAACTCTCGGATGGGATCCCAAGTAGCACGGGGCCCGAGAAATCCCGTGTGAATCTGGCAGGACCACCTGCTAAGCCTAAATACTCCTCGAAGACCGATAGCGGACAAGTACCGTGAGGGAAAGGTGAAAAGAACCCCGGGAGGGGAGTGAAATAGAACCTGAAACCGTGTGCATACAAGCCGTGGGAGCGTCTTGGCCTTCGGGCCTCCGTGACCGCGTGCCTTTTGAAGAATGAGCCTGCGAGTTAGTGGTATGTGGCGAGGTTAACCCGTGTGGGGAAGCCGTAGCGAAAGCGAGTCCGATAAGGGCGACTGAGTCGCATGCCCTAGAC
>JAKALQ010000070.1 GCA_021824095.1 Actinomycetes bacterium | reverse complement strand
CCTTCGCGTCATTCCATCGCGGCCTGGTGCCCGGTCGGCTGCTCGAGTTCGGTCTTGATGCGGGCGATGTGCACGCCAGTGGGCTGCGCCTCGATGCGCTTGCCCGGGCGTCCTTCACCCTGCACGTGGGTGCAGACGAGGCGCCCGTGACGCTGCAGCTGCTCGGTGAGCACCACGTGGCCAACGCCCTGGCCGCCGCCGCCATCGCGAGCGCCTGCGGCATGGGCGTCGAGGCCATCGCATCGGCCCTGTCGGCCGCCGAGCCGCGCAGCCATGGGCGCATGGAGCGCATGGAGCTGCCGAACGGCGTCACCCTCATCGATGACGCCTACAACGCCAACCCCGAGTCAATGCGCACCGCCCTGCGTGCCCTTGCCGCCATGGGTCGCGAGCGGCGCACCTGGGCCGTGCTCGGTGAGATGCACGAGCTTGGGGACGAGCGCATGGTGGAGCACGACGCCATCGGCCGGCTCGCCGTGCGACTCGACATCTCGCACCTCGTCGCCGTCGGCCCGGCGGGCAAGCTCATGCAGATCGCCGCCGCCAACGAGGGTTCCTGGGGTGACGAGGCAGCCTGGGTACCCGATGCCGAGGCAGCTGCCGCCTACGTCATCGAGCGCTGGCAGCCGGGTGACATCGTGCTCGTGAAGGCCTCCCGGTCCGAACGGCTGGAGCGCGTGGCGCAGGCGCTGCGCGCCGCCGCGGGACGGGAGGATTAGCCCGTGCGCCTCGTCATCATCGCCGGCAGCGTCGCCATGTTCGTGACGCTCCTCGGTACACCGCTCGTCATCCGCTTCCTCCAGCGTCGCGGGTACGCGCAGGCCATCCGTGAGTCGCACGACGGCATCAACTACCCCGAGCACTCGGGCAAGAAGGGCACCCCGTCGATGGGTGGCATCGCCATCTTGGCGGCCGTCGTCGCGGGCTACGCGGCTGCCCACCTCGCCACCTGGACGCCGCCCTCGGCGTCCGCGCTCATCGCCTTCGTGCTCGTGTTCGGCCTCGGCGCCGTCGGCATCGCCGACGACTACCTCAAGATCTTCAAGCAGCGCAGCACCGGCGTGCGTGCCCGCACCAAGCTCATCGGGCAGGCGTCCACGGCACTGCTCTTCGCCGTGCTCGTGCTGCACTTCCCGGACGACGAGCATGTCACGCCCGCCACGCAGGCCATCTCCTTCATCCGCGACACCGGGCTGGTGCTGCCCCTCGGGCTGTTCCTCGTGTGGATCTGGTTCCTCGTCACCGCCACCACGAACGGCGTGAACCTCACCGACGGCCTCGACGGGCTCGTGAGCGGTGCCGCCACCATGACCTTCGCTGCCTACACGCTCATGTCGGTGTGGCAGTTCGGCCAGCGCTGTTCGCTGCACCCGGGCCCCACCTGCTACGTCGTGCGCGATCCCTTCGACATGGCGGTGTTCGCCTCCGCGTTCGCGGGCGCCTGCTTCGGATTCCTGTGGTGGAACACGGCACCGGCGCGCATCTTCATGGGCGACACGGGCTCGCTGTCCATCGGCGGTGCCATCGCGGCGCTCGCCGTGCTCACCCGCACCCAGCTGCTGCTGCCGCTGCTCGCGGGCCTGTTCGTCATCATCACGCTCTCGGTCATCGCGCAGGTGGGCTCCTTCAAGCTCACCGGCCGTCGGGTGCTGCGCATGGCGCCACTGCACCACCACTTCGAGCTGCTCGGGTGGGCCGAGACCACGATCGTCGTGCGCTTCTGGCTCATCCAGGGCGTTGCCGTGGCGCTCGGCATGGCCCTCTTCTACGCCGAGTGGGTGCGGCAGTGAGCGCCCTCGACCCCACGGCCCTCGATCGCACCGGCGACTGGTCGCGCTTCCGCTTCGGCGTGCTCGGCCTCGGCATCGCCGGCTTCGCCTGTGCCGACGCCCTCAGCCAGGTGGGGGCACAGGTCGCCGCCGCCGATCGCGGCGACAGCGACGGCCTGCGCGACAAGGCCACGCTGCTGGAGATGCTCGACGTCGATGTGCGCCTCGGCGCCGACGCCGCGCTGCCGGACGACCTCGACGTCCTCGTCGTGTCGCCCGGGCTGCGCCCGTCGCACCCGGTCATCACGGCGGCCATCGCCCGCGGCATCACGGTGTGGGGCGAGGTGGAACTCGCGTGGCGCCTGCGTGACCCGGAACGTGCGGCGCCATGGCTCGTCGTCACCGGCACCAACGGCAAGACCACCACCACGCTCATGCTCGAGGCGATGCTGCGCGCCGATGGGCGCCATGCCCTCGCCGCGGGCAACATCGGGCACTCGCTCGTGCAGACCGTCATGGACCCGGAGGGGCCCGAGGTCATCGCCGTCGAGATCGGTGCCCCGCAGATGCCCTTCGTGTCATCGATGAGCCCACTCGCGTCCGTGTGCCTGAACATCGCGGAGGACCACGTCGACCACTTCGGCTCCTTCGACGAGTACGTGCGCGTGAAGTCGCGTGCCTACGAGCGCACGCAGTTGGCGGCCGTGTACAACGCGCAGGACACCCGCACCGAGCGCATGGTCGAGGACGCTGACGTCATCGAGGGCTGCCGCGCCATCGGTTTCACGCTCGGCACGCCGTCGGTGTCGATGCTCGGCGTCGTCGAGGACGTGCTCGTCGATCGGGCCTTCATCGGCAATCGCGCCTCGCACGCGCAGGAGCTCGCCACCTTCGACGACATCCACCCCTTCGCGCCCCACAACGTGGCGAACGCCCTCGCTGCCGCCGCCCTCGCGCGCGCCTACGGGGTGGCACCGGTCGCGGTGCGCGACGGCCTGCGTGCCTTCGAACCAGCGGGCCATCGCATCGCGGAGGCTGGTGAGGTTGGCGGGGTGCGCTTCGTCGACGACTCCAAGGCCACGAACACACACGCGGCCGCCACCTCCATCGCGTCGTACGAGCATGTCGTGTGGATCGCGGGTGGGCAGGCCAAGGGCCAGTCCTTCGATGACCTCGTGGCCCGCATGCATCCGCGCATGCGTGGGGTGGTGCTCCTCGGCGAGGACCGTCACCTCATCCGGGACGCGCTCACGCGCCTCGCACCGCACGTGCCCGTCGCCGACGTCGCCGACACCACCCCCGACGCGCTCGACGAGGTCGTGCGCCGTGCCCTCGGCTTCGCACAACCGGGCGACGTGGTGCTGCTGGCGCCCGGGTGTGCGTCATGGGACATGTTCCGCAACTACGGGCATCGCGGCGATCGCTTCGTCGAGGCCGTGCGCCGGATCGGAGGCTGACGTGGCCAGTCTCATCGCCACCGTTGTGGCGCCGGTGCGCGAGGCCTGGGTGACGCCCGGGTCCGAGGCGCGCATCATCCGCGCCATCACCTACGTGCTGCTCGCCTTCGGCCTGGCTGCCGTGTTCTCCGCATCCACCGTGGAGTCGCTCAACACGTATGGCAATGCCTGGACGATCTTCCTCAAGCAGTTGCTGTTCGCGGCACTTGGCGTCGCCCTCATGCTCGTCGCCGATCGACTGCCGTTGCGCGTGCTGCGGCGCATCGCCATGCCGGCCCTGCTCGGCAGCATCTTCCTGCTCCTCGTGGTGCTCGCCATCGGCGTCACCATCAACGGGCAGAAGGAGTGGATCAAGGTCGGGCCATTCACCATCCAGCCGTCGGAGTTCGCGAAGCTCGCCTATCTGCTGTTCGCTGCCGACCGTGTGGCCGCGCTGTCGCGACGCACACGCGACCCGCTGCGCCTCGGCATGCCGATCATCCTGCCGGCCATCCCCGTGATGGTGCTGGTGTTCCTCGAGAAGGACATGGGCAACGTGTTCGTCACCGCGGGCTTCATGCTCGTGCTGCTCTTCGTCATCGGCTATCCGTCGAAGCGCCTGCTCGGTGTGGGGCTCACGGGGCTGGGCATCGTGGCGCTCGTCATCCGCTTCGGCTCCAAGTACCGCGCCGCCCGCATCATGAACTGGCTCAACCCGTGGGCTGACCCGCTCGGATACGGCTGGCAGTGGATCCACGGCAACTACGCGCTCGCGCTCGGCGGCATCCTCGGCCAGGGGCCGGGGGCGTCGAAGGAGAAGTGGGGCGCCCTGCCTGAGGCCCACACCGACTTCATCCTCGCCGTCATCGGTGAGGAGTACGGCTTCATCGGCACCTGCATCACGGTGGGGCTCATCCTCACGCTCATCGTGCTGCTCGTGCGCGTCGCCATCCGCATGGAGGACGACCCCTTCCGCCGGCTCGTCGTCAGTGGCGTGGCGGCATGGCTCTTCATGCAGAGCCTGTTCAACGTGGGAGCAGTCCTCGGGCTGCTGCCCATCGTCGGCGTCACGCTGCCACTCGTGTCCTATGGCGGCTCCTCGCTGCTGCCGTTGCTCATCGGCCTCGGCATCGTCGTGCGCACCCTGCGCGAACCCCAGGAGGTTGCCGCATGAAGGTCGCCGTCGCCGGCGGGGGCACCGCTGGTCACATCGAACCCGCGATGAACGTGGCCGACGCGCTCACGGCGGCCGGCGTTGACGTTGTCGCGCTCGGCACGAGCCGTGGCCTGGAGACCACACTCGTGCCGGCTCGCGGCTACCGCCTGCGCGAGATCCCGCCCGTGCCGATGCCGCGGCGACTGTCACTCGCGTTGCTCACGCTGCCCTTCCGCGTGGTGGCGGCCGTACGCGAGACGTCGGCCGTGCTGAAGCAGGAGGGCGCCGACGTCGTTGTCGGCTTCGGCGGCTACGTCGCCCTGCCGGCCTACCTCGGTGCCCGCCGCATCGGCGTGCCCGTCGTCGTGCATGAGGCCAACGCACGACCGGGCCTCGCCAACCGACTCGGTGCGCGCTTCGCGCGGCTCGTGTTCGACACCGTGCCCGGCTCGCTGCCCGGCGCGCGCACGGTCGGCATCCCCGTGCGTCAGAGCATCCGCACCCTCGATCGCGCGGCACGGCGCGAGGAGGCGCTGGCCGCCTTCGGCCTCGACCCCGATCGGCCCACGCTCCTCGTCTTCGGTGGCTCGCAGGGGGCGCGTCGTCTCAATGACATGGTGGTGGCCTTCGCGGCCGACCTCATCGCCGAGGGCTGGCAGGTGCTGCACGCCATCGGCATGCGCAATGACGACCAGCAAGTGCGCGACCTGCCGCACTACACCTGCGTGCCCTACATCGAGCGCATGGACCTCGCCTACGCGGTCGCCGATGCGGCCGTCACACGGGCCGGCGCCCTCACGGTCGCCGAACTCACCACCGTCGGCATCCCCGCCATCTACGTGCCGCTGCCGATCGGCAACGGCGAGCAGCGGCTCAACGCGTCCGCGGTCGTGGCGGCGGGCGGTGGCCTGCTCATCGAGGACGCGCAGTGCTCGCCGGGGCGACTCATCGAGGCCTTCGCGCCCTGGCGGGACGCCACGGCGCGTGCCACGGCCGCCGCGGCAGCGCGGGCGAGCAGCGGTGACGACGCCGCCGCCATCATGGCCCAGGCCATCATCGCGCTCGGGGGTGCCGCATGAGGCTGGCCGACCTCGGTCGCGTCCACATCGTTGGCATCGGCGGTGCCGGGATGAGCGGGCTCGCACGCGTGCTCATGGCCCGTGGCATCACCGTGAGCGGCAGCGATGCGAAGGACTCCCGTCGCCTCGCGGCCGTGCGCGCGCTCGGTGCGCGTGTCCGCGTCGGGCACGACGCCAGCATCATGTGCGACGCGACGGGTGCCTGCATCGTCGACACCGTCGTGCACTCCACGGCCGTGGGGCCCAGCAACGTCGAGCTCGCCTACGCGCGCGAGCATGGCCTGCACGTGCTCACGCGGGCCGAGCTGCTCGCGGCGATCACCGCCGGTGCGCGGCTCGTGTCGATCGCCGGCACGCACGGCAAGACCACCACGACGTCGATGACGGTCGTTGCCATGCAGCACTGCCACGCCGATCCGTCCTTCGCCATCGGTTCCGAGCTCAATGAATCGGGCTCCAACGCCCATGCCGGCTCCGGTGACGTGTTCGTCGTCGAGGCCGACGAGAGCGATGGCACCTTCCTCGTGCTCGACACCATCGCCGGTGTCGTGACGAACGTCGAGCCCGACCACCTCAACTACTGGGGCACGGTCGAGGCACTCGAGCAGGGCTTCCGCGACTTCGCCGACGGCATCGCCGCCCGTGGCGGATTCCTCGTCGCCTGCAGCGACGATCCCGGTGCCGCGGCGCTTGCCGCGCACGCGCGAGCCCACGGTGCGGACGTGCGCACATACGGATTCGGCGACGATGCCGATGCGCGCATCGCACTCGACGTGCACGGTGAGCGCGGATGGCGCTTCCATGTGCATCGCACCGGCCTGCCCGTCGTCACCATCGAGCTGCAGGTGCCCGGGCGCCACAATGTGCTCAACGCCACCGCCGCCCTGCTCGTCACCACCGGCATGGGGCTGTCGGCGGACGCGGTGGCCGAGGGGCTCGGGGCCTTCTCCGGCACGAGCCGTCGCTTCGACTACAAGGGCAGCGCAGCCGGGGTCGCCGTGTATGACGACTACGCCCATCACCCCACCGAGATCGCGGCGACGCTGCGTGCCGCACGCGAGGTGGTGGGCGAGGGACAGCTCATCGTCGCCTTCCAGGCTCACCACTTCTATCGCACCGCGATGTTCTCGCGTGAGTTCGGTGAGGCCCTCGGCCTCGCCGACCGCGTCGTCGTGCTCGAGGTGTTCGCGCCGGGGGAGGAGCCCATCCCCGGCGCCAATGGCCTCACCATGGCGTCGAACGTGCCGCTGCCCCACGACCGTGTGCGCTTCGAGCCCTCGTGGAGTGCGGTGCCGCGCGACCTCGTCGAGCATGCGCGCCCGGGTGATCTCATCATGACGCTCGGCGCCGGCGAGATCGGGCTGCTCGCGCCCGAGATCCTCGCGCTCCTCGAGGAGTCATCGCGGTGAGACGCCGCATCATCGTCACCACCATCCTCGCCCTGTGTGCCACCGTGGTGGGCGTGCTGTGGTTCTCGCCCCTGCTCGACGTGCGCGAGGTGCGGGTGTTCGGCACCCACCTCACCACCCGGGCCGAGGTGCTGCAGGCCGCGGGCATCACGCTGGGGGAGCCGATCGCACGCGTCGATGTCTCGGCGGCGGCGGCCCGCGTGCGGTCCATCGCGCAGGTGGCGAGCGTCGACGTGCGCCGCGGATTCCCGCATGCCATCGTCATCGAGGTGCACGAGCGCGTGCCGATCGCGGCGACGGCCAACGGCGACGGCACCTGGTCACTCGTCGACGCCACCGGGATGCTCTTCCAGCAGGTTGCGGCGAAGCCGGACACCCTCACCGCCGTCGAGGGCGTGACGGCCGACTTCCGGGGCATCGGCGCTCGCACCGCGGCGTCCTTCCCGGGCTGGCTGCGCCGCCGCGTCTCAGTGGTGCAGGTGGCGTCACCGCAGGACATCCTGCTGCTGCTCCGCAGCGGCAAGCAGGTGGTCTGGGGAGGCCCGGATCGAGCCGCCCGCAAGGCGCAGGTGCTGCAGGCGCTGCTGCATGTGAAGGCACGCTTCTATGACGTCTCCGCCCCGGACGCCCCGGCCACGCGCCAGTAGTGCGCAATCCGTACAGACACGCCGGGGCCAGCCGTGGCGGGATGGGCTCGTCGCGCGTACATTCCGGATGCACAGGAACATGAACAAAACCTCAACCTTTACTAGAGGTTGAGAGTTGAGGGGATCGCATGGCAACGCCGCAGAACTACCTGGCCGTCATCAAGGTCGTCGGCATCGGCGGTGGCGGGGTCAATGCCATCAACCGCATGATCGAGTTCGGCCTCAAGGGCGTGGAGTTCGTCGCCATCAACACCGACGCACAGCAGCTGCTCATGAGTGACGCTGATGTGAAGCTCGACATCGGTCGCGAGCTCACGAAGGGCCTCGGCGCGGGCGCCAACCCCGAGGTGGGCCGCCAGGCCGCCGAGGACCACGCGGCCGAGATCGAGGAGGTGCTCCGCGGCGCCGACATGGTGTTCGTCACCTGCGGCGAGGGCGGCGGCACCGGCACCGGTGGGGCCCCCGTGGTGGCCCGCATCGCCCGCGGCCTTGGTGCCCTCACCATCGGCGTCGTCACGAAGCCCTTCAACTTCGAGGGCAAGCGCCGGTCCACCCAGGCCGACCTGGGCGTCGACACCCTGCGTGGCGAGGTCGACACCCTCATCGTCATCCCGAACGATCGACTGCTCGCGCTCGCCGATCGCAACATCTCCGTCGTCGATGCCTTCCGTCAGGCCGACACCGTGCTGCTCCAGGGCGTCGGTGGCATCACCGACCTCATCACGACGCCGGGGCTCATCAACCTCGACTTCGCCGACGTGAAGAGCGTCATGAAGGACGCTGGCAGCGCGCTCATGGGCATCGGCGCCGCGCGCGGCGAGGGTCGTGCGGTCGAGGCGGCCTCACAGGCCATCGCGTCCCCGCTGCTCGAGGCCAGCATCGACGGGGCCCGCGGTGTGCTCATCACGATCGCCGGCGGCACCGACCTGGGGCTGTTCGAGATCAACGATGCCGCCCGCATGGTGCAGGCGGCCGCGCATCCCGAGGCCAACATCATCTTCGGCACCGTCATCGACGACACCCTGGGTGACGAGGTGAAGATCACCGTCATCGCCGCGGGCTTCGACGGTGGCGAGCCGCCGCGTCGCGTGGTGCCGGAGCCCGAGGTCGTCGCAGTGCCCGAGGTGCCGGAGTTCGTGGCCACACCCGCGGCCACACCCACGCCCGCCCCGGCACCGCGCCGGGTCATCTTCGACGACACCGACATCGCGGACGACGGCCTCGAGGTCCCCGACTTCCTGCGCTGACCGTGCTTGCCGGGACCGAGACGCGCCACGGTCGCACCGTGCGCTGGGCCTTCACCGCCCGTCCGGGTGGTCAGAGTGTCGCGCCCTACGCGAGTGCCAACGTCGCCACGCACGTCGGCGATGATCCGTCGGTCGTGCGAGCCAATCGCACGGCCCTCGAGGCCGCGTTCGACGCCGGCCCCATCGCCTGGATGGGGCCGGTGCATGGGGTCGAGGCCCAGGTGCTCACCGCTCCCACGGCCATCGTGCCGAACGTCGACGCCATCGCCACCACTCAGGTGCGCCTGCCGCTCGCCACACTCGCTGCCGACTGCGTGCCGCTCCTGCTCACGGCCGGCGACCTCGTCGTGGCCGCCCATGTCGGCTGGCGTGGGCTGGCCGACGGCATGACCTCGAGCCTCACCCGCCTGCTGGGGGAGCGCGGCATCGATCCGGCGTCAGCGCTCGTCCTGCTCGGCCCGGCCATCTGCGGTGCCTGCTACGGCATCCCGCGGGAGCGTGCCGAGCAGATTGCCACCGCCTGCCCCGAGGCCATCGTGCAGGCCACGAGCGGCGACCCGGGTGCCGACATCCGTCGCGGTCTCGCCCATGAGTGGCGCGCACGGGGTGCCGAGGTGCGCCTCGTCGGGCCATGCACCGCGGAGTCGCCCGAGCACTTCTCCCATCGTCGCGACGGCGTCACCGGGCGCCAGGCTGGGGTCATCGCATGGATCGACTGACGCGCGCGGAGGAGCTGGCCGCCAACCTTGCCGATGTGCGCGCACGCATCGACGCGGCGCGCGCCGCCGCGGGCCGCAGCGACGAGGTGGCCCTCATCGCCGTCACCAAGACCTGGCCCCTGGACGACGTCCGGCTGCTCGCCGACCTGGGCCTGCGCGACTTCGGTGAGAACCGCGACCAGGAGGCCCGGCCCAAGGCCGAGGGCTTCGCCCGTGCAGACGGTCGCGCGGTGCGTTGGCACTTCATCGGCCAGCTGCAGT
>JAKALQ010000069.1 GCA_021824095.1 Actinomycetes bacterium | reverse complement strand
CACGTCCGGGTACCCGCTCGCGAGGTGGGTGCGGACGCGATCGCGCTGGTGGCCGACGACGACGCACGTGGTGCTGGCCGCAAGCGGGCGGGTGGCCTCGAGCACATGGCCGAGCATGGAGCGGCCGTTGGCCTCGTGCAGCACCTTCGCGATGGACGATCGCATGCGGGTGCCCTCGCCGGCGGCAAGGATGAGCACGAGCGTCGGGGCCACATCACTCCTTCGCCGCGGGGGGATTGTGGGCGGCAGCCTACCTGCCCGCGCGGACCCTGCGCAGCGCCGCGACAGCGGGCGGACGGAAGGCGCCGATCGCGGGCGCGGCATGCGATGGACGGCACGATGGCACGGCTCCCCGTCGAGGATTCGAACCTCGCCAAGCGGCTCCAAAGGCCGCGGTGCTGCCGCTACACCAACGGGGATCGGCCCGGTTGCCCGCGCCGCAGCCCGAATTCTCGCCAATTCGCGCGGATCGGGCGAATCCCGGATCCCGAAGCGGGTGGCCTTGCAGATCGCGGGGCGTAGCCTTGCCGCATGCAACTGGTGCCGCACGAGGACGACGAGCCACTGGCGGAGGCCGTCCCGCTGCGCCCGGCGCCCGCGCCCAAGCCCGCCCCCCGCAAGCGCATGAGCGGCCTCGAGCGGCGCGAACAGCTCATCGCCGTCGGCCGACGGCTCTTCGCCGAGGTCGGCTACGAGTCGGTGACGGTGGAGGCCATCGCCCAGGCGGCCAAGGTGTCGAAGCCCGTCGTGTACGAGCACTTCGCCGGCGGCGAGCTGGACGGCAAGGAGTTCGGCACCAAGGAGGCGCTGTACGCCGTCATCGTCGACCGCGAGATCGCCGAGCTGCTGCGCGCCATCCAGAGCGGCCTCGACGCCACCCACCCGCGCCTCATGGTCGAGCAGTCGACGATGGCGCTGCTCACCTATATCGAGCGCAACGAGGAGGGCTTCCAGATCCTCGTCCGCGACTCCCCCGTCGGCATGGCCGGCTCCTTCTCCAACCTCATGGCCGACATCGCGCTGCGCGTGCAGCACCTGCTGGCACGGGAGTTCAAGGCCCGCGGGCTCAACCCCAAGCTGGCGCCCCTGTACGCGCAGGCGCTCGTCGGCATGATCGCGCTCACCGGCCAGTGGTGGCTGGACGCGCGGCGCCCCGGCAAGCAGGAGGTCGTGGCGCACATCGTGAACCTGGCCTGGAACGGCCTCCAGGGCCTCGAACGGGAGCCCAAGCTCGTCGGCAAGTTCGACTGAGACGACCGCCCGGCACACCGTTGCCACCCCCCACACCCGCACACCGGGCTGGCCACGTGTGGCGCGCCGCCCGTCCGCGCGAGCCGCTCCTACGATGACCGCGTGGAAGCGGACCGGACGGCGCAGGCCGTCGCCGCGTTGCAGCAGTACCTCACCGCCGAACAGACCGGCGACCTCGAGACCGTCGATCGCATGCTGAGCCTTGACCATGCGGGCTTCGGGACGGGCGAGGACGAGGTGGCCCTCGATCGGGATGCGGCCCTCGGGTTCGTGGCTCGCCAGAACGAGCAGGCCATCACGGTGCTGCAGCGGCACATCGAGGTGCAGCATGTGTTCCACGCCGGCCCGGACGTCGTCATCATCATGGCCTCACTCGTGTACGAGATCGCCCTCGGCGCCGACTCGCTGTCGTTGCTGCTGCGTGGCTCGTACGTCATGGAGCACACCTCCGGCGCCTGGCGTGTGGCGCACCAGCACATGTCCATGCCCTCATCAGAGCAGCGCCCGGGCGAGGCCTATCCCATGCAGCGGCTCATCGAGCGGACGCACGTGCTCGAGGAGCTCGTGCGCGAGCGGACGAAGGAACTGCAGGAGGCCATGAGCGACCTGCACGTCGCGGCCACCACCGATCGCCTCACCGGCCTGCCGAACCGCGCCCGCCTCGAGGAGCACCTGGCTGCGGAGGTGCGGCGCATGGCCGCCGGCGGGCGGCCGTCGCTGCTCGGCATCATCGACGTCGACAACTTCAAGCTCGTGAACGACGAGTTCGGCCACCTCGTGGGCGATCGGGTGCTGCGCGAGGTGGCCCAGGTACTGCGCTCCACGCTACGCGGGCATGACGTGGTGGGGCGCTGGGGCGGCGAGGAGTTCCTCATCCTGCTCACGGACACCGATGCCTCCGCGACGGCGCCGGTGCTGCAGCGACTGCGGCACGGGCTGGCCCAACGCGACTTCGGCATCGGACGCGGTGTCACCGTGAGCGGCGGCGTCGCCTGGTATCGCAGCGGCGAGAGCCTCGACGGGTGGCTGTCGCGGGCGGACACCCTGCTGTACCTCGCGAAGCACGGCGGACGCGACCGCATCCTGCACGACGACTGAACCCTGCCGTCCGCGTGCCGGCGCCCCGTGTGCCGGCGCCCCGCGTGCCGGGGCGGGGGCGACGGACGGGAACGTCAGAGCTGGTGCGGGCGCACGGGCCCGACGGCACGCACGACATCTTGGGCCACACCCGACGCGGCGATGGCCACCTGCACGTCGAGCGCGTGGTCGTCATCACGGACGAGGAACACGCAGGTGGGTCCGCTGCCACTCACGATGGCGCCGAGCGCGCTGGCCTCCAGCCCCGCCTCGAGCACGCGCCGCAGGTTCGGGCGCAGGGTGAGGGCGGCGGGCTGCAGGTCATTCTCGAGCGCACGTCCGAGCGCACGCGCGTCACCCGCACGCAGCGCCGCCATCACCGCCTCCGAGACGCGCGGCTCATCGGCATCGGGGCGGATGCGATCCAGGGTGCGGAACACCTCCGGCGTCGACAACCCGGAGGTGGCAGTGGCGATGACCCAGTGGAAGGTGCCGCGGGCGAGCACCGGCGTGAGCACCTCGCCGCGGCCGGTGCCGAGCTGCGTGCCCCCGGCGATGCAGAAGGGCACGTCGGAGCCGAGGTCGGCACCGAGTTCCTGCAGGCGCTCGCGCGGGAGGCCGCATTGCCACAACTCGTTGAGTGCCAACAGGGTTCCGGCACAGTCGGTGCTGCCACCGGCCATCCCGCCCGCGGTGGGGATGCCCTTCTCGAGCATGATGTGGACGTCCGCCATCCGACCCACCTCGACGGCAAGTCGCTCCGCAGCGCGCCAGGCAAGGTTGGACGCGTCCGTGGGGACGCCGTCGACGTCGCAGGTGAGGCTGGTGCCGCTGCCCTGTGGCCGCTCCGTGACGGTGACGACGTCATACAACGACACGGCGTGGAAGACGGTGGCGAGCTCGTGGAAGCCGTCGGCGCGGGCGGGGCCGACGCGCAACGCGATGTTGAGCTTGGCCGGCATGCGCATGGACACCTTGCGCGGCAGGGGTTCCACGGCAGCCATGCGGCAAGCCTAGGCCGGGCCTGCTGCGCGAGCGGCGGCGATCGCAGCGAACTGCGCAATGCCGAGCTGCTCGCCACGCAGCTGCGGGTCGATGCCCGCAGCGCGCAGCCACACCTCTGCCTGCGCCGCTCCCCCGGCCCAACCGGCGAGCGCCGAGCGCAGCGTCTTGCGTCGCTGCGAGAAGGCCGCATCGATGACCGCGAACACGTCGGCGCGTGCCACGTCATCACGCGGCGGTGTCGTGCGAGTGATGGCGACGAGCCCGGAGTCGACGTTGGGCGCGGGCCAGAACACGGTGCGGCCGATGGTGCCGGCCTGCTGCACGGCGCCGAACCAGCGCGCCTTCGCGGAGGGCACCCCGTAGGTGCGGGACCCCGGCTCGGCGGCCAGGCGTTGCGCCACCTCGAGTTGCACCATGACGAGGGCGCGTTCGATGGTGGGGAAGGTCTCAAGGCAGTGCAGGAGCACCGGGACGGCGACGTTGTACGGCAGGTTGGCGACGAGCGCCGTGGGGGCCAGCGGTAGCTCGGTGACGCGCAGCGCGTCCGTCTGCACGACCTGCAGGTGTGGCGATCGATCCGGCATGCGCTCGGCCACCGTGCGCGGCAGGCGCTCGGCGAGCACCGGGTCAATCTCGACGGCGACGACGTCACGGGCCGTCTCGAGCAGGGCGAGCGTGAGCGACCCGAGGCCGGGGCCCACCTCCATCACGACGTCGTCGGCACCGATGCCGGACGCGCGCACGATGCGGCGCACGGTGTTGGCGTCGATGACGAAGTTCTGGCCCCACTGCTTCGTCGGGCGCACCCCCAGCTCCGCCGCCAACGCCCGCACATCAGCCGCCCCGAGCAGCGCCTCAGCCACGCTTCACTCCTCGACGCTCCCGCAACACGCCGCCGCAGGCGGCGGTTGCGGGAGTGAAGCGAAGGGTGCGGGTCACGCGAAGGACCCGAAGACGCGCTCGGTGTTGGCGCTCACGGCCGCGCAGAGGGCGTCGAGGTCGGCGCCCCGTGTCTCGGCCATGGTGCGCATGGTGAGCGGGATGAGGTACGACGCGTTGGGGCGGCCGCGATGCGGCATGGGCGCGAGGAAGGGGGCGTCCGTCTCGACGAGCACCAGGTCGACGGGCAGCAGCGCGAGCGCCGCACGCAGGTGCGGGTTGTTCTTGAAGGTGACGGTGCCCGCGAACGAGCAGTACCAGCCCTGCTCGGCCGCGATGCGGGCGAGTGACTCGTCACCGCTGAAGCAGTGGAACACCACCTGCGTCGCGCCCTCGTCGCGCAGCACACGCACAACATCATCGTGGGCGTCGCGGTCATGGACGATCACCGGCTTGCCCACCTCGCGCGCGATGCGGATGTGGCGCCGGAACGACTCCTCCTGCCAGCGCAGGTCGTCGTCCTCGGTGGTGCGATAGAAGTCGAGCCCGGTCTCGCCGATGCCCCGCACCCGCTCGTCGCGCGCCAGTTCGGCGATGCGTGTGAGGGCGTGCTCGAGGCCGTCGACGCCCTCCTCGCGCACGATGCGCGGCGCCTCGTTGGGGTGCAGCGCCACCGTCGCGAGCACGCGCGGGTAGGTGTGCGCGGCGGTCACCGACCATTCGGACGAGGCCACGTCGACGCCCACCTGCACGATGCGGTCGACGCCGACCGCAGCCGCCATGGCCTGCGCCGTCTCGACCTCGAGCCACTGGTCGTCGTACCCGATGTCGACGTGGCAGTGCGAGTCGGCGACGGGCACCCGCAACGGCTCGGGCGCCGGTGGGCGCTCGCCCTTCGCCGCCGACTTCGAGCGCGGCGCCTCCGTCACGCGACGTCCTCAAGCCGCGGGAACAGCACGGCGCCCTTCGTGATGACCGACCCCGCGGGCAGCTGGCCCCAGGTGCCGGCGTCGCGCACGTCCTGGCCGTCGAGCCCGCCGAGGGAGGCCTCTGCCCCGAGCTGCGCCCACAGCTCACCCATGGCCTTCGGCATCACGGCGTTGTAGAGCACGGCGATCCCGCGCAGGGCCTCGCAGATGACGTACAGGATGGTCTCGACGCGCGGCATCGCCGCCTCGTCCTTCGCCACCTTCCACGGCTCCTGCTCCGTGACGTACAGGTTCACCGCATCGACGAACTCCTTGACGGCCGCGATGCCACCGGCGAAGTCGAGGTCGAGCATGCAGGCATCGGCGCGCGCCGCGGCTGTGGCGAGGCCGTCGATGATGACGTGGTCGGCGGTCGTGTAGTCGTGGTGCGCGGCGAGCACCCCACCGGAGTACTTGCCCACCATGGCCGCCGCACGAGAGGCCAGATTGCCGAGGCCGTTCGCCAGCTCCGCGGTGTAGCGGGCGCTCATGTCCTCCCACGAGAAGGAACCGTCGGCACCGAAGGTGATGGCGCGCAGGAAGTAGTAGCGGAAGGCGTCAGAGCCGAAGTGGTCGATGATCTGCGCGGGCGCGATGCCGGTGAGCTTGCTCTTGCTCATCTTCTCGCCGCCGACGAGCAGCCAGCCGTGCGCGAACACGCACTTCGGGAGCGCCACGCCACCGGCCATGAGCATCGCCGGCCAGATGACGGCGTGGAAGCGCAGGATGTCCTTGCCGACGAGGTGGACGTCAGCGGGCCAGGTGGCGGCGAACTTCGCGGCCCCCTCACTGCCCGCGGGGTCGTCGAGCCCAACGGCCGTGGCGTAGTTCAGCAGCGCGTCGAACCACACGTACACAACCTGCGACGGATCCCACGGCACCTCGATGCCCCAGTCGAAGGTGGAGCGAGAGATCGACAGGTCCTGCAGGCCCTGGCGCAGGAAGCTCATGACCTCGTTGTAGGCGCTCTGCGGCCGCACCGCCTCCGGGTGCGCCTCGTAGTGCGCGATGAGCGCATCCGTGTACGCCGACAGCCGGAAGAACCAGTTCACCTCGGAGACGGTCTCGACGGGACGCCCGTGCACGGGGCAGCACTTGGCGCCGTCCACCTCGACGAGGTCACCCTCGAGCTTGAACTCCTCGCAGCCCACGCAGTACGGGCCCTCGTACTTGCCCTCGTAGATGTGGCCCTCGTCCTTGAGGCGCGCGAGGAAGCGCTGCACGCGCTCCATGTGCCGCGGCTGCGTGGTGCGGATGAAGTCGTCGTTGCGGGCGTCGATGGTGTCGAGCACCGGCAGCCAGGCATTGTCGACGAGCTTGTCGGCCCACACCTGCGGCTCGACGCCGTTGGCCTCCGCCGTGCGCATGACCTTCTGGCCGTGCTCGTCGGTGCCGGTGAGGAACCACACCGCCTCCCCGCGCTGGCGGTGCCAGCGGGTGAGCACATCGCCCGCCGTCGTCGTGTACGCGTGCCCGATGTGCGGCGCGTCGTTCACGTAGTAGATCGGCGTCGTCACGTAGAAGGCCTTCATGGTGGGCAATTCTAGGTTCCGACGCGAGCCCCCCTCGGCCCCAGCGACCTGCTGCCCTGCGCTCGCGGCAGGCGCAGGTCAGCGGCGCTTGGCCGCCACCACCGCGTCGTACACCTCGCGGCGGGGGACGCCGAGCGCCTTCGCCACCTCGGCGACGGCGTCACGCCGGTCGGTGCCGGCCGCCACCCGCGCCTCCACCTCGGCCACGTAGCGCTCCGGCGTGAGTGCGCCAGCAACGGACGCGGGTCGACCCGACACGACGATCGTCACCTCACCAAGCACCTCGCGGTCGGCCCAGGCGCAGGCGTCGGCGAGAGTGCCGCGCACGACCTCCTCATAGGTCTTCGTGAGCTCACGGCAGACGGCGCAGGGACGGTCGGCGCCGAGCGCGTCGCGCATAGCCTCGAGCGTCTCGCGCGTGCGGTGCGGCGCCTCGAAGAACACCATGGTGCGCGGCTCCGCGGCGAGCGCCTCGAGGGCACGGGTGCGCTCACCAGGCCGTCGCGGCAGGAAGCCCTCGAAGGTGAAGCGGTCGACGGGCAGGCCGCTCACCGCGAGCGCCGTCGTAACCGCAGACGGGCCGGGGATGACGCGCACCGCGATGCCGGCAGCGATGGCCGCGTCAACGAGCCGGTACCCGGGGTCGCTCACGGACGGCATGCCCGCGTCGGTGACGAGCAGCACGTCGGCGCCGTCGCGCATGCGCTCGATCATCCACGGGGTGCGCTCCACCTCGTTCTGGTCGAAGTACGACACCACCTCGGCGTCGGTCGTGATGCCAAGGCGCGTGAGCAGCGAGCGCAGGCGGCGGGTGTCCTCCGCCGCGATGATGCGCGCGTCGCGCAGGGCGTCGAGCAGGCGCATTGACGCGTCACCGGTGTTGCCGATGGGCGTCGCTGCGAGGGTGAGGGTGCCGGGCACACGGGCATTGTGGCAGCCCACGGTCATGCGGCGCATGGACGGCCGACCCGGTGCCGGTGCACGACCGGGCGTGGGTGCGGCCAATACGCTGGCGCCCATGGCGATGACGCGTGCGGGCCGCATGCTGCACACGCGGCTCCTCGACGCCCGCGGCTGGTGGATGACCCTGCTCCTCGGTGCCATCGCTGCCGCGATCCGCCTGCCGAACCTCGGGCAGCCGAACGCCTTCTCCTTCGACGAGACCTACTACGCGAAGGACGCCTTCTCCTACCTCAACTTCGGCTACGAGCGCTCCTTCGTCGACAACGCGAACACCCTGCTGCTGCAAGGCCGCACGGACGTGTTCACGAGCAGCCCCGAGTTCGTGGTGCACCCACCGCTGGGCAAGTGGACGATCGCCCTCGGTGAGCACCTGTTCGGCATGCACCCCTTCGGCTGGCGCATCATCATGGCGCTCCTCGGCATCGCGGCGGTCATGCTCGTGCATCGCACCATGCTGCGGCTCACCGGCAACGCGTACACCGCTGCGGCGGCGGGTCTGTTCATGGCCATCGACGGCATGGCCATCGTGTTGAGCCGCACGGCACTGCTCGACCAGACCCTCATGTGGTGGATCGTCGTCACCTTCCACGCGCTGGTACGTGACCGCGATCAGGCCCGCCACGGCCTCACCCTGCGCGCCTCCGGGCAGCGCGTGGCGCGCTGGCGGGCGCTGCGGCCATGGCGGCTGCTCGCCATCGTCGGCATCACCGCGGCCATGGCAACGAAGTGGTCGGCGCTGTGGTTCGCGCTCGCGTTCGCCGTGCTCGCCCTCGTCTGGGACCTGCAGGCGCGTCGGCGCGCAGGGGTGCGCCTGCCGCATGCCTGGCTCGCCGATGTGGGCTGGGTGGTGACGGCGGCCGTCATCGGCACCGCCGGCTACCTCGCCAGTTGGGTCGGCTGGTTCCGCTCCACCGACGGCTGGGACCGCACCTGGACGGGTGGCCCGCAGTGGCTGCCGCAGGCGCTGCGCGCGCTGCTCTACTACCACCAGCAGGCCCTGGCCTTCCATGTGTCGCTCACGAGCGACCATCCGTACAAGGCCGCCCCCTACTGGTGGCCGCTCATGCTGCGGCCCACCTCATTCACCTATGCCAGCTACCACGAGGGCCAGCAGGGCTGCACCGCGCAGGCCTGCTCGATGGAGGTGCTGGCACTCGGCAACATCGCCATCTGGTGGACCGCGTCGCTCGTCATCCTCGCGCTCGCACTGCTGCCACTTGCCCGCCTGCTGCGCATGCGGCTGACCCTGCGCGACTGGACGGCCGACTTCACCCTGCCGTCACGCGTGTCGTGGGACGTCGCAGCGGGCCCGCTCGTGGGTGTGGGCGCCGGATGGCTGCCGTGGATCTACTGGCATGAGCGCACGACGTTCACCTTCTACTCGATCGTGTACGCGCCCTTCATGTGCATGCTTGCCGCCTACGGCCTGCAACTGTTCGCCACGCAGACGGTGCCGCGGCCGGCCCTCACCGTCGGTGCCGACACCGAACCGACGGATGCGTTGGCCCTGCGCAGCGGCGACGAGGTCACGGACGACCCCGTCTCGGCGGAGGGGGTCGTCCAGCGTTCCGACGACGAGCCGACGCCGGCCCTCGACCCACACCCCGCACCGGTGCTGTACCTCGAGACGGTGCATCCCACGCGGCTGGCTGTCGCCATCGGTGTCACCGTCGTCGCAGTCGTGCTCGGCATCTACTTCATGCCGCTGTGGGTCGGTGCGGTCATCCCCTACGACGCCTGGCACGCCCGCATGTGGCTGCCATCCTGGATCTGACGCGGGCGACCGGCGTCACGCCCGCACGTGCACGTAGGTGGCCGCGTGCGGCCACAGCGTCGGCGACAGCGCGGTGAGCGCCATGGGCCGGCCCACCACTCGCGTGCAGGTGCGCAGCACCTGCCGTGCCCGGGCCCGATCAGCGGCGTCCACCTGCACGCCGTACAGGAACGACACCCGCACGAAGCGCATGACGTAGGTGCATCGGTAGGCGCGGTTCGGTGGCAGCCAGGACGACGGACCCGCGTCGCCCTTGTCCATATTGAGGCGCCCGTCAACGGCGAGCAGGTTGAGCGGGTCGTTGGCGAAGGTTGCCCGCTTGCCGGCGGGCCAGGCCCATGCCCCCGCGCGCCAGGCGAGGGCCAGGGGCACCACATGGTCGATCTGCACCGCACTGGCCCTGGCCTTGGTGAAGCGCTCGGTGGTGCCGGTGTACGGGTCGGCGAGCACA
>JAKALQ010000068.1 GCA_021824095.1 Actinomycetes bacterium | reverse complement strand
CGCAGCCTCGGCCGCGGCAAGCGTCGGGCCTGGCAGCTCACGGTCGTGATCCTCGCCGTGCAGGTGGTCGTGCATGCCCGCCAGCACCACTGGGGCATGACGCTCCTGTCCGTCGTCTTCCTCATCCTCCTGCTCATCACTCGGGCCCAGTTCGTGGGCAAACCCGACCCGTCGTCCGCACGCCACGTCGCGGCCGTCGGCAGTTCGATGCTCACCGTCAGCTTCATCGTCGGCTGGACGGCCCTCACCCTGCTCGCCCACCAGACGCACGCAGCCGCCACGGGCCTCGACCGCGTCTGGCAGACGGTCCAAGGGCTTGTCGGTGTGCCCTCCGTGCTCACCAATCCCGAGGGACGCGCGCAGGACGTCGTGTACTACCTGCTGCTCGGTCTCGGGCTCACGACGGGCCTCGTCACAAGCGCCGTCGCCTTCCGCACTGCGCGGGGATCGCATGTGCGCAGTGACGAGGAGGAAGCAGAGCTGCGCGCCGTGCTCCGCCGCGGCGCCACGGCCGATTCGCTCGACTACTTCGCCACCCGCGACGACCGCGCCCTCGCCTGGTCGCCCAACCGCGGCGCCTGCATCTCCTACCGCGTCATCGCCGGCACCGCTCTCGCCGCCGGCAACCCCATCGGTGTCGGCGCACAGTGGCCCGACGCCATCAAGGCCTTCCTCGACGAGTGCCGCGAGTACGCCTGGATCCCCGCCGTCGTGGCGGCCAGCCAGGAGGGCGCGCAGGCCTGGCAGAAGTGGGGCGGCCTCAGCGTCCTCGAGTTCGGCGACGAAGCCATCCTCGAACGCGACGAGTACACCCTCGAGGGGCGCGAGATGCGCAACGTGCGCCACGCGGTCACGCGGGCCGCGAAGGCCGGCTACACCGTGCGCATGGGTCGACTCGGCGACCTTGACGCCGACCTAGTGCGCCAGCTCGGCGACCTCGCGGTGCGCTGGCGCGTCGGCGACGTCGAGCGCGGGTTCTCCATGGGCCTCGGCCGCTTCGATGCCGCCCGCGACCCGGAGTCGCTGGTGGTCACGGCATGGCTCGACGGCGAGCCGGCCGCGCTGCTCGTGTTCGTCCCGTGGGGCCGCGACGGCCTGTCGCTTGACCTCATGCGGCGCGCCCCCGGCAGCGAGTCGGGCGTGAACGAGCTCATGATCTCCCACCTCATGGAGCACATGGGCGAGGTGGGCGTGCAGCGGGTCTCGCTCAACTTCGCGGCCTTCCGCGACGCCATCGAGCGCGCCGAGCGCATCGGCGCCGGCCCTGCCACGCGCGCCTGGGGCAACTTCCTCAAGACCATCTCGAAGTGGAGCCAGGCCGACTCGCTGTACCGCTTCAACGCCAAGTTCCGGCCGACGTGGAACCCGCGCTACATCGCCTACCGCAGCGCCTCGGGCCTGCCGCGCCTCGCCATCGCCTACCTGGATGCGGAGGCGCTCGTCACGCTGCCGCGTCCGATTCGACGCGCACGAGGAGAGGTCACGGCATGATCCCACCGCTCACCAGCGGCCTGTTCGCCACCATCACCATCATCCTGGCCATCGGCCTGCCCGTGGCCGTCGTCGTCACGGCACGTGCATGGCGCGCCCGTACCGGCGCCTGGCCGTGGGTGGGGCACTCCGTGCTCGTCGTGCTCGCCCAGGCGGCGGCCGTCATCGCGGTGCTCGTGTGGGTGAACAACCAGTACGGTCTCTATGCCAGCTGGGACGACCTCTTCGGCATCACCCCGCCCGCCTCGGCCGCGGCCTTCAACCCGCAGCCGACTGCCGCCACCACCGGCTCGGCCTCGTCGTCCCCGGCTCCCACGGGCGTCATCGGCGGCAACGGCACCCCGCGTGCGGTGCAGCACGTGCCGTGGGTCAACGGGGTGCCGCAGGGCTTCACCCGCGACACCAACCCCAACACCTTCGCCACCACCATCCGCGTGCCCGGCAGTGGCGTGCCCTTGCCGGCCTACGTGATGCTGCCGAAGCAGTACTTCGAGGCCAAGTACGCGAAGACCCAGTTCCCGACGCTCATCCTGCTCCCCGGCTACCCGGGCACCCCCGAGGCCTTCCTGCACCAGATGCAGCTGCAGCAGCACCTGCAGGAGTCCGTGGCCGCGGGTGGCACGCCCTTCGTGCTCGTCATCACGCAGGAGTCCGTGCCCGGGTCACCCGACCTCGAGTGCATGGACCTGCCGAAGCAGCCGCAGATCACCACCTACCTCACCTCCGAGCTGCCGAACATCGTGATGTCGCACTTCCGCGTGCGCACCGACCGCGCCGGCTGGGGCTTCCTCGGCTACTCCGAGGGTGGCTTCTGCGCCGCGCAGCTCACCATGCGCTTCCCGCACCTGTTCTCCGCGGCCGTCGCCATCGCGGCCTACCCGCGGCCGGAGTCGCCGTACTTCGCCAACCTGCCGAAGTCCTACACCGACGCCGGCGACCTGGCCCTGCTGCTCGCAAAGCGCCCACCGATCGCCCTGCTCGCTACCGAGAGCACCCAGGACCGACAGGCCAAGGGCGTGTTCACCGCCCTCAAGGGTGTCAAGCCGCCCACGGTCGTGAAGACCGTGCTCTTCACCCAGGGCGGGCACAACACACAGGCCTTCTCGCTCGAGCTGGCACAGGACTTCCGCTGGATCAGCAACTACATGGCAAAGGTCTGACGCCTGCCGCGTGCGGTCACTCGCGTACCGGCACCGCCGCGATGCCGTCGGCCTAACGGCACGGCACCGGGCGCGACCGTCCATGCCCGTGCCGGCACGCTGCAATAGCCTCGGGGCATGACGTCGACGGCCCCATCGCGCACCGCGGCGGTCGTGGTCGCCCTGCGTGCGGCCGGGCTCGACGTCGACGACAGCACCCGCACCCGCGCGCTGTACGCGCACGATGCCTCCAACTACCGCGTCGAGCCCCGAGCCGTCGTGTTCCCACACGATGCGGCTGCGGTCGCAACGGCGGTGCGCACCTGCCATGCGCACGGCGTCCCCGTGACGGTTCGGGGCGCGGGCACGGGCATGGCCGGCAACAGCATCGGCAGCGGCATCGTGCTCGACCTGCGCCGACACCTGCACCACATCGGCCCGATCGCATCCGACGGCACCACCGTGACGGTGCAACCCGGCGCGGTCCTCGACGATCTCCAGCGCGCGCTCGCACCGCACGACCGCATGTTCGGCCCCGACCCGTCGTCACACAGCCGGGCCACGATCGGCGGCATGCTCGGCAACGACGCGTGCGGCAACCACTCGGTCGCCTACGGCCGCACCTCCGACCATGTGCTGGCGCTCGACCTCGTGCTCGCTGATGGCACGCGTGCCGTGGCCACCCGCGACGGCCTGCGCGCACTCGACTCCACCGACGCCGCCCGAGTGCAGGCCCTCGAGACGCGGCTGCGGCACATCGCCGACACCATGGTGGCGCCGGTGCGGACGGCGTTCGACCGCTCCCCCCGTCAGGTGTCCGGCTATGCGGCGCACCGCCTGCTTGCCGGTGACGTTGCCCGCCTGCTCGTCGGCTCCGAGGGCTCGCTCGCCATTATCGTCGGCGCCACGCTCGCCACCGTCCCCCGCCCCACGCACACCGAACTCGTCGTCATCGGCTACGACGACCTCGTCACCGCGGCCCGTGACGTGCCCGCCCTCATCGCACTGCACCCGGCTGCCATCGAGGCCCTCGACCGCGACCTCGTGCGCACACTCCAGGCGCGCCGTGGCACAGCGCCCACCATGCCCGCCGGTGCCGCCTGGCTGCTCGTCGAACTCGCCGACACCGTGGCGCCCACCACGGCCGCCAGCGTCATTGCGGCCGTGCAGCACCGGGGGCGCTGCACGGCCGTCACCCACGTCACCGATGCCGCCCTGCGCCGCGCCCTGTGGCAGGTGCGCGAGGACGGCGCCGGGCTCGCCTCCAACCCCGTCGACGGCCCACGCGGGCGGCCTGGCTGGGAGGACGCCGCGGTGCCGCCGCATCGACTCGCCGAGTACCTCGAGCGGCTCCGGCCACTTGCTGCACGCCATGGCTACACGGGGGTGCTCTACGGCCACTTCGGTGCCGGCTGCGTGCATGTGCGCTATGACTTCGACACCACGCACGACGACGGACGCCGGCGCATGCATGCCTTCCTCACCGAGGCGGCGGCACTTGTCGCCAGCTGCGACGGGTCGGTCTCCGGCGAGCACGGGGACGGCCGTGCCCGTGGTGAGTTCCTCGCCGCCATGTACCCGCCCGAGGCACTGGCCGCATTCCGTGCCATCAAGGATGCCCTTGATCCCACCGCGATCCTCAATCCCGGCGTCATCGTCGACGCCCCGTCTGCCATCGCCGACCTGCCCACACCCGTGCGCGACCAGCGCACGGTGCTGCGCCTGCCGTCAGACGGTGACAGCCTCCGGCAGGCCGCCGACCGTTGTGTCGGGGTCGGCCGGTGCGTGGCATCCGGCATCAGCGCCATGTGCCCCACCCACCAGGTGACGGGCCGCGAGGAGGACGGCACGCGTGGTCGGGCACGGGCCCTGCAGGACCTCTTCCTCGAACCGGCACTCCCCCTCGCCGACGCCGTCGCCACCCTCGACACCTGCCTCGCATGCAAGGCCTGCGCCACCGACTGCCCCACCGGCGTCGACATGGCCACGTACAAGGCCGAGGTGCTGCACCGCTTCCATCACGGGCGCCTGCGCCCGCGGACGCACTACACGCTCGGCTGGCTCCCGCGCCTCACCGCCGCTGCGGCTCCCGTTGCCGGGCTCGTGAACGCCCTGCTGCGCGCCGACCCACCGCGACGGGCACTGCAACGCCTGGCCGGCATCACGACCGTCCGCACGCTCCCGGCGATCGCGTCCACGCGCCGCATCCGCAGACTGCGACGCCATGACGCACAGCCCCAGGCCGTGCTCTTCATCGACAGCACCACCCGTGCCCTCGCCCCCGAGGTCGCCGAGGCGGCGCTGCGCGTGTTCGCCGCAGCAGGCGTGCGAGTCGAGACCCTGACGCAGGGTTGCTGCGGGCTCACCTACCTCTCGACGGGGCAGCTCGAGCGGGCCCGCACCGCGCAGCGACGACTGCTCCGGCTCCTTGACCGGGCCCCCGCCACGATCCCCGTCGTGGTGCTCGAGCCGAGTTGCGCCGCCACCCTCGCAGACGAACTGCCGCGCCTGCTCGACGAGCCCCGCGCCCGCGCGCTGGCGTCCCGCGTGCGCACCTTCGTCGAGGCCCTCACGGAGCTCGCGCCCGAGTGGCCATGGCCCGCACTCCCGGACGCGCTGGTGCTGCAGGAGCACTGCCACGAACGGGCGAGCGTCACGCCCCACCAGGCCACCGTGCTGCGAGCCCGGGGCGTCACGGTCGCCGAGGCGGTGGGCTGCTGCGGCATGGCCGGCGCATTCGGGTACGAGCCGGCGCACGTCGACCTGTCAGTGCAGGTGGCCCTGCGCTCGCTTGCGCCGACGATCGATGCGCACCCCACCGCGCCAGTGCTCGCCGACGGCTTCGGCTGCCGCTGCCAGGTGACGCACGTGCGACCGGGCACGCGCCCGCGTCATCTCGCCGAGCTGCTCGCCGCAGCCATCTGACACGCAGCCCACCGCTGCGGACGTCACGGCTTCCGCACCGCCCATGCAACATGTGCACGCAACAGATTCCAGTTCGGCCACGCCCGTGTGGAGGCCGTTGGCCGCACCTACACTCGACGGCGGCATGGGAGGACGGCTATGACCGGGGCATTGGTGCGGGATCCGCTGTGGTTCAAGAACGCGGTGATCTACCAGATCCTGCCGAGGGCCTTCTTCGACAGCAACGGCGACGGCTTCGGCGACTTCGCGGGCATCACCGCGAAGCTCGACTACATCGAGCGCCTCGGCGTGAACGCCATCTGGGTGCAGCCCTTCTTCCCGTCCCCGTTGCGTGACGGCGGCTACGACATCTCCGACTACACCGATGTCGATCCGCGGTACGGCAGCCTTGACGACGCGCGCCGCCTCATCGACGCAGCCCACGAGCGCGGCATCCGCGTCATCTTCGAACTCGTCATCAACCACACCTCCGACGCGCACCCCTGGTTCCAGGCCGCGCGCAACGCCCCGAAGGGCTCGCCCGAGCGCGACTTCTACGTGTGGAGCGACACCGGCACCGAGTACCCCGAGGCCCGCATCATCTTCCTCGACTTCGAAACCTCGAACTGGACCTGGGACGAGGTGGCCGGCCAGTACTACTGGCACCGCTTCTACTCGCACCAGCCCGACCTCAACTTCGACAACCCGGCCGTGCAGGAGGCCGTGTTCCAGGTGATGGAGTTCTGGGTCGACCTCGGTGTCGACGGCTTCCGCCTCGACGCCATCCCGTACCTCTTCGAGCGCGAGGGCACCACCTGCGAGAACCTGCCGGAGACCCACGCCTTCCTCAAGGAACTGCGCAAGCGCATCGACGCTCGCAATCCCGACGTGATCCTGCTGGCCGAGGCCAACCAGTGGCCCGAGGACACCCGTCCCTACTTCGGCGACGGCGACGAATGCCACATGAACTACAACTTCCCCGTGATGCCACGGCTCTACATGGCGATCGCACAGGAGGATCGCTCATCGATCATCGACATCCTCGAGCAGACCCCGAGCATCCCCGACGGCTGCCAGTGGGCCATGTTCCTGCGCAACCATGACGAACTCACGCTCGAGATGGTCACCGAGGAGGAGCGCCAGTACATGTGGCGCGTGTACTCACCGGATCCGCGCGGCTACAGCAACCTCGGCATCCGCCGACGCCTGGCGCCCCTCGTCGAGAACGATCGTCGTCGCATCGAACTGCTCACCATGATGCTGCTCTCGCTGCCCGGCACGCCGGTGCTCTACTACGGCGACGAGATCGGCATGGGCGACAACATCTGGCTCGATGACCGCGACGGCGTGCGCACGCCCATGCAGTGGACCGCTGGCACCAACGGCGGCTTCTCCGATGCCGCCGCCGACGGGCTCTACCTGCCGGTGATCGCCGACCCGCAGTACGCCCCCGGTGCGGTGAACGTGGAGGCCCAGGAGGCCAATCCGCACTCGCTGCTGTGGTGGATGCGGCACATCCTCGCGCTGCGCCAGGAGCACCCGGTGTTCGGACGCGGCAGCATCGACTTCCTGCATCCGGAGAACCGACGCGTCCTCGCCTACCTGCGCGAGGACGAGGACGAGACGGTGCTCGTGGTGGCCAACCTGTCGCGCCAGATGCAGTCGGTCGCCCTCGACCTTGCCGGCTTCTCGGGGCGCACCCCGGTCGACCTGCTCGGCGGCGCCCACCTCGCGCCCATCACGGACGGCTCCTACCCGCTCACACTGCCTGCCTACGGCTTCGCCTGGCTGGCACTCTCGCAGCCGGCGCAACCGAGCGGCATCGCCACCGTCGCGGTCGACACCGGCACGCCGTTCGACGACCCGCGCGCCCTGCGCGCCATCGCACGCGCCCTGCCGCAGGCCATCCGCGACCGCCGCTGGTTCGGCGCCAAGTCGCGTGCCATCCAGTCGCTGCAGGTCGATGACGTCATCGCCATCCCCGAAGTGCCCGATGCCCGTCTGCTGCTCGCGACCGTCGCCTACAACGAGGGCGAGCCCGATGCCTACCTGCTGCCGGTGCGGCTCGTCGAGCATGTCGACGACCCCACCGGGGTGCTCGCACGACTTGTCCTGCCGGGTGGGCACGAGCGGACGCTCATCGACGCCTGCCACGACACCACCGCGATGTCCGCCATCCTTGACGCCATCGCCAACGGCAGCGAGTGCGTGGGTCGGCTCGGGTCAGCCCACGGCACGCGCACGCACGCGTTCGACGAGCTCCGGGGCAGCGGGCTGCTGGCACCGACACTGTGGCGCCGCGAGGGCAGCAACTCGTCCATCGTCTTCGGCGACCGCCTCATGCTGAAGCTGTTCCGGCGCCCCGCGGTTGGCGTGAACCCCGATTGGGAGCTCGGCCGCTTCCTCACCGACACCGCGGGCTACCGACATGTGCCCCGCACTGCCGGCGCCCTCGAGTACACCGATGCGGCCGGACAGCGGCGCACGCTCGGGCTGTTGCAGGAACTCGTGGCCAACGACGGTGATGCGCGCGCTGAGTTCATGGACGGCCTGCGCGGGTTCTTCGCGACCGTAGCCATGAGCACCCACGCACCGGAGGACTTCGCGGTGCGCCGCCATGATTGGGAGCTCACGGGCCTCGTGGCACCGGCACTGGCGCATGCGCTGTTCCCGGATGCCCTCGCGCGGGCGCACACGCTCGGGGTGCGCACGGCCGAGCTGCACCTCGCGCTGGCCTCCGCCACCGATCCGGACATGGCCCCCATCCGCTTCACCCCGCACTACCAGCGCTCCCTCTACCAGTCCACGCGCCAGCAGCTGCGCCATGCGCTGTCGCTGCTGCGGCGCCGTCGGCACCTGCTCGAGGACGAGGCAGGGCAGCACGCCGATCGCCTGCTCGCCCACGGCGATGGCGTGTACGCCCGCCTCGACCCGGTGAAGGACATGCGCATCGAGGCCCTCCGCATGCGGGTGCACGGCGACTACCACCTCGAGCAGGTGCTCGTGCACGGCGACGACGTGGTGATCCTCGACTTCGAGGGTGAGCCGTCGAAGTCACTGCCGGAGCGTCGCCTGCGGCTCTCGCCGCTCAAGGACGTGGCCGGGATGCTGCGCTCGTTCGACTACGCGGCACGGCCGGCACTCGACGCCCTCCCGCATGCGGCCTCGGGCCGCGAGGCGGCGGCCGCCACGTTCTGGACGACCTGGGTGGGTGCCGCGTTCCTCGAGGGCTACCTCGCCACCGGCGGCGAGCGTCTGCTGCCCGAGGGCCGGGAGGCGAGTGAGGCGCTGCTGCGCAACTTCCTGCTCGAGAAGGCGGCCTATGAGGTGCAGTACGAGTTGAACAACCGGCCCGGGTGGGTGGACATCCCACTGCGCGGGATCCTCGACCAGCTCGGCTGAAACCTCACCAGCAGGTGACGTCGATGCGGTCGGGCTCGAGGTCCGGCACCGCCACCACGTACACGCCCTCGCCGCCGCTCCACGTGATCTCGGCGATGCCGGCGTCGACGACGATGTCGAGCTCGCCGGGCTCCTCGTGCAGCAGGTCGGCCACCATGGTGACGGCGTCATCCACGGTGACGTGCAGCAGGTGCGCGTCGAAGTCGAGGGTGAGCGACCAGCCGCGATCGGCGTCGTCGACGTCGACGGACAGCCCGCCGTGCCGCACCTGCTCGACGCGGATCGTGCAGCGCCAGGCTGGATCCTCGACCGCGATGATGGGGTCGAGGTTGGGGTGCTGCATCACGACAAGGCGATCGTCGACGACCCGCAGCACGTGCACGAGCGACTGGGTGCCGTTCCACGGCTGCCCCTCGACCATCGGCAGGTCACGCAGCCACGACATGGCGCAGGCACGACCGTCAGCGTCGCGGAAGGTGGTCGTCGCATACACCGTGCGGTCGTGACCGAAACGACCCCAGCGTCGCGGCGTGAAGGTGCGGCCGTCGTAGTCACCGACCGCGTACAGCACGGCATCGACCACCTCGTGGGCGAGGTCCATGGCGGACACGATGAGCACCCACTGCCCATCGACCTCGAGCAGCTGCGGGCACTCCCACACCTCGCCCGTCGGCTGCTCCTCTGCCGCGTCCCAGGCGCGCGAGGCGAGCACCCCGTCGAAGGCCCACACGATCCCGTCGTCCGACGAGTACTGCAGGGCGGCCCCGCCAACGCCCACCCAGCCGGCACCGAGCGTCATGCGCCAGCCGTCGCCAGCGCGTCGCACCTGCGGGTCGCGCACGTCACGGAAGCGATCGTCCGGCGGCCCGTCGACGACGACCCCGGCACGCTCCCAGCGGGTGAGGGTGGCGTCACCCTCGGCGAGCACCGCGAGGCCCCGACTCCAGTCGCCCGGCGTGGGGCGCGTGTAGAAGAGCAGCGGACGCTCGGCGAGCACGATGCTGCCCGACCAGCAGCCCACCTCGTCCGGCAGCGGCGCGAGCACGTCGTCGCGGACCTGCCAGTGCACGAGATCGTCGGAGACGGCGTGGCCCCAGCGGATGTCGGCCCGCCAGGTGAGCGCATCCGGCACGTGCTGGAAGGTCGCGTGGTAGCGGGTGCCGTCGAAGACGATGCCGTGGGGGTCGTTCATCCAGCCACGATCGGGCGTGAGGTGGAACTGTGGG
>JAKALQ010000067.1 GCA_021824095.1 Actinomycetes bacterium | reverse complement strand
TCGTCGACGAACTGCTGTGGATCACCGCGCCCACCGTGCTCGGTGACGGGCCACTCGCGATGGGTGCCGGGCTCCTCGAACCCGTGCGCCACTGGCGTCGTGACGAGACGCTCGACGTCGACGGCGACCTGTGGAGTCGGCTGCGCCCGTAGGATTCGGGCCATGTTCACGGGAATCGTCGAGGAGGTCGGCACCATCCTCGTCGTCGAGGAACTGCCGGACGCCAGCCGTCTCACCATCCGCGGCCCCCTCGTCACCGAGGACGCCCACCACGGCGACTCCATCGCCGTGTCGGGGGTCTGCCTCACGGTCGTCGACCTCGTCGACGGGGCCTTCACTGCCGACGTCATGCGCCAGACGCTCGATCTCACCACCCTCGGGCACCGCGCGGTCGGTGATCCGGTGAATCTCGAGCGCGCAGCGCGCGTCGATGCGCGCATCGGTGGCCACATCGTGCAGGGGCATGTGGACGGCGTCGGCACGGTCGTCGCGGTGTCGCCCTCCGACGACTGGACGGTCGTCGCCATCGTGCCGCCGCCCCACCTGCTGCGCTACCTCGTCGCGCAGGGCTCGGTCACCGTCGACGGCACGTCACTCACCGTCGCATCGCTCGATGACGCGGCCGGTGAGTTCACCGTCTCGCTCATCCCCACCACGCTCGCCGAGACCACCCTGGGTCGGCTCGAGGTGGGCGACCACGTGAACCTCGAGGTCGACGTACTCGCGAAGTACGTCGAGCGCCTCATCGCGCCCATGGGAGGACAGGCATGAGCGGTTCCGGAGCACCCGCCTTCGAGCTCACCGGATGGCAGGGGGTGCGGGTCGCGGTCATCGCCTCCTCCTGGCACACGGTCGTCATGGACGGGCTGCTGGCGAACGCCCTCGACACCTGCGCCGACGCCGGCGCCGAGACCACGATCGTGCGCGTGCCCGGGTCCTTCGAACTCGGGGTGGCGGCCATGCGGGCCGCGCGCACGGGGCACTTCGACGCCATCGTCGCGCTCGGCGTCATCATCCGTGGCGGCACCCCGCACTTCGAGTACGTGTCGTCCGCGGCCACCGACGCGCTCAACCGGGTCGCCCTCGAGACCGGTATCCCAGTGGGCTTCGGCCTCCTCACCTGCGACGACGACGCCCAGGCCATCGACCGTGCCGGCCTGCCGCACTCGTCGGAGAACAAGGGCCGGGAGGCGGCCGAGGCGGCCCTCGTCATGGTGGGAACCCTGCGCTCCCTAGGCTGGTGACATGAAGACCTTCGACGAGCTGTGGGCCGAACTCTCGGCCAAGGTCGCCGACGGTGACCCCACCTCGGGCACCGTCCGCCATGTTGCCAGCGGTGTGCATGCCGTCGGCAAGAAGGTGGTGGAGGAGGCAGCCGAGGCCTGGATGGCCGCCGAGCACGAGGGCCCCGAGCGTGCCGCCGAGGAGATCTCGCAGCTGCTCTACCAGGTGCAGGCGCTCATGCTCACCATCGGCCTCACGCCGGCCGACGTCTACGAGACCCTCTGAGGACCGCCATGCTCCGTGTCGCCATCCCGAACAAGGGTGTCCTCTCCGAGCCGGCACGCGCCATGCTGCGCGAGGCCGGGTACTACGCGGCCAGTTCGTCGCGTGAGCTCGTCGTGCACGATCCCGACAACGATGCCGAGTTCTTCTTCCTGCGCCCCCGCGACATCGCCACCTACGTTGGTGAGGGCACCCTCGACGTCGGCATCACCGGCCGCGACATGCTGCTCGACTCCGGCGCGCCCGCCGACGAGCTGCTCCAACTCGGCTTCGGTACGTCCACCTTCCGCATCGCCGCCCCTCGGGGCACGGCCACCCGGGTCGAGGACCTCGCCGGCAAGCGCATCGCCACCTCGTATGCGGGGGTCCTCGAGCGCTGGCTCGCCGAGCGCGGCATCAGCGCGACCGTCGTCGAACTCGATGGCGCGGTCGAGAACGCCGTGGCCCTCGGGGTGGCCGACTGGGTCGCCGACGTCGTCGACACCGGCACCACCCTGCGCCAGGCCGGCCTCGAGATCGTCGGTGAGCCCGTGATGCGCAGCGAGGCGATCGTGGTGCGTCGCACCGGCGCCGCCATCGATCCGGCCGTCGAGACCTTCATCCGCCGCCTCAGCTCCGTCATGGTGGCCCGCGCCTACGTCCTCGTCGACTACGACGTCCGCCGCGAGCACCTCGATCGGGCCTGCGCGCTCACGCCGGGCATCGAGTCGCCGACGATCTCCGAGCTTGCCAACCGCGAGTGGGTGGCCGTCCGCGCCATGTGCCCCCGGCGCGATGTACACCGGGTCATGGACGAGCTGTACGACATGGGGGCCAAGGCCATCCTCGTCACCGACATCCACGCCTGCCGCCTCTAGTGACCGACGCTCCCGCACCAGACGACGGCAGCTGCCCGCCGCTGCTCGCGCGCGCGCTGGCCACGGGCATCCCCGTCGCGGTGGCCGCTGCCGTGGCCCAGGAGCGCCTGCTCGTGCCGGTTGTGCGCGCGCCCGAGGGCGCCCTCCCGGTCGACGATGCCGACGCCTGCGGCACCGGTGACGCCATGGCCTCCGTCACCTTCGTCGCCGCGGATGGCCGGCAGGCCCTCCTCGCCTTCACGAGCATGACGGCGCTCCTCGCCTGGGATCCGGAGGCGCGACCACTGCCGCAGGCGGGTCGGGCCGTGGCCGCGAGTGCGATCGGCGGTGGGCTCGATGCGCTGGTGATCGACATCGCAAGCCCCCACCGCGTGGCCCTGCAGGGCGCCGACCTCCGGGTTGCCGCGGGATAGTCGTGGCCCGGGTCCCGCGCCAGTGTCAGCGCGCGGGGGAGCGGAACACGGGGCCGGTGTACTTCTCACCGGGGCCGGTGCCGGGGGCATCGGGCACGGTCGAGAATTCGCGGAAGGCCAACTGCAGTTCCTTCAGTCCGTCGCGCAGGGGCGCCGCATGCTGCGACCCCAGCTCGGGCGCGGCGCCGTCGATGAGCCCCGCGATCGCGGTGATGAGGATGCGGGCCTCCGCGAGGTCGCGCTGGTCCTCGCCTCCCTCGTACAGACCGAGCTTCACGGCGGCTGCCGTCATCAGGTCCACGATGGTCACGCCGAGGATCTCGGTCGCGGCGAGCGTCGCCAGGTCGCGGGCAGCGGTGATGGAAGTTGGGGATTCGTCGGCCATGCCCGTACACTTCCACCTGACCTCGGGTGCAGGGAAACCGGCACCCGGTGCACAAGTGGAGGGCAACTCCCACCTGGGGACGGAAAGTCGTCGGGTTCAGGTCCGAGCGGTGATTCGCCGCTGCACGGGTAACGCCGTGCGTCCTGTTGCTGCCCTGTCGCCTGTGCGCGATGGGGCAGTTGCGTTTCGGGCCCGGCCCGGCGTGCGGCTGTGCGGGTCCCCGACCACTTCGAAGAAGGAGTCGTCATAAGCGTCGAACCGAGGATCAACGACCGGATCCGCGTCCCCGAGGTGCGCCTCGTCGGACCGGAGGGCGAGCAGATCGGCATCGTGAGCATCGATGACGCGCTGCGCCTGGCAGTGGAGGCAGATCTCGACCTCGTCGAGGTGGCGCCCACGGCACGGCCGCCGGTGTGCAAGATCATGGACTACGGCAAGTTCAAGTACGAGGCCGCGCAGAAGGCGCGCGAGGCCCGCAAGAACCAGGTCCAGACCGTGATCAAGGAAATGAAGTTGCGTCCGAAGATCGACCAGCACGACTACGACACGAAGAAGGGCCACATCGAGCGGTTCCTGAAGCAGGGCGACAAGGTGAAGGTCACGATCATGTTCCGTGGTCGTGAGCAGAGCCGGCCCGAGCTCGGGTACCGCCTGCTGCAGAAGCTCGCCGAGGACATCGGAGAGCTCGGCCAGATCGAGTCGGCGCCGTTGCAGGACGGTCGCAACATGGTCATGGTCATCGGTCCGAGTCGCAAGAAGGTTGCCGAGGCACGGCGCAAGCCGGAGACCGCGGACACGGTCAACGAGTAGGGCGGGAACACATGCCGAAGATGAAGACGCACAGTGGTGCGAAGAAGCGCTTCAAGCGCACGGGCTCGGGCAAGATCACGCACGAGCAGACGAACATGCGTCACAAGCTCGAGGGCAAGTCGTCGCGACGCACCCGTCGCCTCGCCCTCGACGCAGAGATGTCCGCCCCCGACACGAAGACGGCGAAGCGTCTTCTCGGCCTTCGCTAAGGAGTCAGACCAATGGCACGTGTGAAGCGCGCAGTGAGTGCGCAGAAGAAGCGTCGCGCGATCCTCGAGGAGGCGTCGGGCTACCGCGGTCAGCGTTCGCGCCTGTACCGCAAGGCCAAGGAGCAGGTCACGCGCTCGTGGGTGTACGCCTACGACCACCGCAAGGACAAGAAGGGTGACTACCGCAAGCTGTGGATCACCCGCATCAACGCTGCGGCGCGCGCCAATGACATGACGTACAACCGCTTCATCCAGGGCCTCAACCTCGCCGGTGTCGCCGTCGACCGTCGCATGCTCGCTGACCTCGCGGTCAACGACGCCCCGGCGTTTGCCGCGCTCGTCGCCACGGCGAAGGCCGCCCTCCCGGTTGCCTGAGCACCCGCACGCCATGAGCCCCGACATCCTCGGACCGCACGCCGGTCTGGTTGTCGGGGCTCGCGCGTTGCTCAAGCCGAGGGAACGACGATCCCAGCACCTCTTCCTCGTCGAGGGCCCGCAGGCGGTGCGTGAGGCGCTGGCCGCAGGCCTCGTCCGCACCCTGTTCGTCGACCACACGCGGCCGGCCGTCGTCGAGGAGTTCGGCGACGAGGCCACGGCGCTCGTCACGTCACGCGCGCTCGAGAGCCTCACCGACACCGAGCAGCCGCAGGGCGTCGTCGCCGTGTGTGCCATGCCGACGCGGGGCATCGACGAGGTGATGGCGGCGGCGCCCACGCTGCTCGCCGTCTGCGTCGCCATCAGCGACCCCGGCAACCTCGGCACCATCATCCGCACGGCCGATGCCGCCGGCGCGGACGCGGTGCTCGTCACCAGCGGCAGCGCCGATGTGTTCAACGGCAAGGTCATCCGCTCCAGTGCAGGTTCCGTGTTCCACTTGCCGGTCGTGCAGGGCCTTGACGCCACGGAGGCGCTCGATGCCTGCAATGCGGCGTCCATCACCTCGCTCGGCTTGGCAGGCCTCGGTGCCATGACGCTCTTCGACCTCGACGACGACCTCCTCGCAACCCCCACTGCCTGGTGGCTCGGATCCGAGGCACATGGTCTGCCGGTCGAGCTGCTGCGGCGCATGCAGCCCATCGCAATCCCCATGCCGGGGGAGGCGGAGAGCCTCAACGTGGGTGTCGCCGCCGGCATCGCCCTCTTCGCGTCGGTACGGGCCCGCCGGCCCTGACGCCACCGTCGGTCGATGACGGACCGCCCGTAGACTCCGCCTGCGAAGGAGAGAGGCCGCATGTCCGCACCGAACAGCAACTACGACCCCAAGCAGGTGTCCGCGCTCGACGCTGACGCTGTCGCCGCGGCCCTCTCGGCAGCGCTCTCCGACATCGCGACGGCGTCGGACCTCGAGGCGCTCAAGGCCGTGCGCCTCGCCCACGCAGGCGACCGCTCGCCCCTGGCGCTTGCCAATCGCGAGATCGGTGCCCTGCCCCCGGCGGCCAAGGCCGAGGCCGGCAAGCGCGTGGGCGAGGCACGGGCCCGCATCCGCCAGGCCCTCGACGATCGTGCCCTGGTGCTCGAGGCGGAGGCCGAGGCGCGCATGCTCGCCGACGAGCGTGTCGACGTGAGCATGGTCGTCGACGACCTGCCCCGTGGTGCCCGCCACCCCCTCACGTCGCTGTCCGAGTACATCGGCGACGTCTTCCTCTCCATGGGCTGGGAGGTGGCCGAGGGGCCTGAGCTCGAGGCCGAGTGGTTCAACTTCGACGCCCTCAACATCCCGGCCGAGCATCCGGCACGCGGCATGCAGGACACCTTCTTCGTTGCGCCCGAGGACAGCCACCTCGTGCTGCGCACGCACACCTCGCCCGTCCAGGCGCGCACGATGCTCGCGAAGCAGCCACCCATCTACGTGGTCGTGCCGGGCCGCGTCTTCCGCACCGACGAACTCGACGCCACCCACTCGCCGGTGTTCAGCCAGGTCGAGGGCCTCGCGGTCGATGAGGGCCTCACCATGGCCCACCTACAGGGCACGTTGCTCCACTTCGCCCGCGCGATGTTCGGCGAGGACGCGCAGGTGCGGTGGCGTCCGTCGTACTTCCCCTTCACCGAGCCGAGCGCCGAGTTCGACCTGTGGTACCCGCAGGCGAAGGGCGGGCCCCGCTGGATCGAGTGGGGTGGCTGCGGCATGGTGAACCCCGCCGTGCTCCGCGCCTGCGGCATCGACCCGGAGCGCTACACCGGCTTCGCCTTCGGCATGGGTCTCGAGCGCACCCTCATGTTCCGCCACGGCATCGCGGATCTCCGCGACATGTTCGAGGGCGATGTCCGCTTCTCGCAGCAGTTCGGAGTGGAGCTCTGATGCGCGTCCCACGTTCCTGGCTCGCCGACTTCATCGCCATCCCGGCCGATGCCACCATCGATGACATTGCCGACGCGTACGTGCGCATCGGCATCGAACCCGACAGCGTCGAGGTCGTCGGTGCCGAGCTGCAGGGTCCCATCGTCGTCGGGCGGGTGCAGGGCTTCGTCGAGGAGCCGCAGAGCAACGGCAAGACCATCCGCTGGTGCCAGGTGGAGGTCGCACCCGGTGAGGTGCGCGGCATCGTCTGCGGCGCCCGCAACTTCCTCGAGGGCGACAAGGTCGTCGTCTCCCTGCCCGGCGCGGTGCTCCCCGGCGGCTTCGCCATCGCGGCCCGCAGGACATACGGGCACGTGTCTGACGGCATGATCTGCTCGGCGCGCGAGCTCGGCATGGGTGACGACCACAGCGGCATCATCCGACTCGTCGAGCTGGGCCTCGATCCCGACCTCGGCACCGATGCCATCGAGCTCCTGCACCTGCGCGACGAGGTCATCGACCTCGACGTGCTCCCCGACAGCGGGCACTGCATGTCCATCCGTGGCGCCGCGCGCGAGCTCTCGCACGCCACGGGCTGGGCCTACCGCGACCTCGCCCTCGAGATCAGCGCACCCGAGCCGGTCGAGGGCCCGGTGACGGGGGTGCGCATCGAGGATGGCGCCGACCACATCGTGCTCCGCACCGTCGATGGCTTCGACCCGGCCACGCCGACGCCGATGCATATCCGCCGTCGGCTCCAGCTCGTCGGCACGCGATCCATCTCCTTCGCCGTCGACGTCACGAACTACGTGATGTTCGAACTCGGCCAGCCCCTGCACGCCTTCGACCGGTCCAAGCTGCGCGGCGACCTCGTCGTGCGGCGCGCGGCGGCAGGGGAGTCCCTCGAGACCCTCGATCACGTGCGCCGCACGCTCGCCACCCGCGATGTCGTCATCGCCGATGACCGCGGCCCGGTCGCCCTCGCCGGCACCATGGGTGGCCTCGACACCGAGATCGACGACGCCTCCACGGCCATCGTCATCGAGGCCGCGCACTTCATCCCCACGGCGATCGGTGTGCAGTCACGTGCGCATGGACTCATCTCCGAGGCCTCGAAGCGCTTCGAGCGCGGGGTCGATGCGGCGGTGCAGGAGGCCGCGAGTGCGCGGGCCGTGCAACTGCTCGTCGAGCATGGTGGCGCGCGCTACCACGGCATGGCGCGCGTTGACGAGCGTCCGGCGCCCACCGTGATCACGATGGCCGTCGACGCGCCCACGCGCCTCATCGGCACCCACATCGAGCCGGCGCGTGTCGTTGAGGCGCTCACCGCCATCGGCTGCGCGGTCGTGGGGGAGGACCCCGTCCAGGTCACGCCACCGACCTGGCGTCCCGACCTCACCGGTGTTGCCGAGCTCATCGAGGAGGTGGCCCGCTTCACCGGCTACGACGCCATCCCGGCCGTGCTGCCGGTGGCGCGCGGCGGTCGCGGGCTCACCGCCCGGCAGCGCCTGCGCCGCCGCATCTCGCGCTCGCTCGCCTACGGGGGCCTCACCGAGGTGGTGGCCTACCCGTTCATCGGCACGGCCGAGCTCGACGCCATGCTGCTGCCAGCGGAGGATCCGCGTCGTGACGCGGTGGCCCTGCGCAACCCCCTGAGTGCCGAGGCGCCGCTCATGCGCACCACGCTGCTTGCCACCCTCCTCGGGGCAGCGCAGCGCAACGTGGGCCGTGGCGTCCGCGACCTCGCCATCTACGAGCTCGCCATGGTCACCGCGCCCTCGGGCACGCGTGGCCCCGCGCCGCAGCCGGGCACCGATCGGCGCCCGACGGACGCCGAACTCGCCGCCATCGACGCCGCGCTCCCGGCGCAACCCGAGCACGTCGCCGGCGTCCTCGTCGGCCAGCGCCTGCTCGCCGGCCCGCTCGCTGCAGGACGCCCCGCCGGTTGGTCGGACGCCATCGCGGTGGCCGCCTCCGTGCTCGATCTGGCCGGCATGGCCTGGCGTACCGAGCCGGCCACCCTGGCGCCCTGGCACCCGGGACGCGCTGCGGCCATCCTCGTCGGTGAGGTCGTCGTCGGACACGCCGGCGAACTGCACCCGAAGGTCGCCGAGCACTTTGGTCTCCCGCGAGGGGCGGCGGCCTTCGAGCTCGACCTCGAGCCCGTGTACGCGGCCGCCCGCGAGGCCGTCGCCGCGCAGCCGGTGCGCACCTTCCCCGTGGCCTTGCAGGACCTCGCCTTCCTCATCGCCGATGCGGTCCCGGTGGCAACGCTGCGCGACGCCATCGTCGATGCGCTCGGGGACGCCTGCGAGTCCGTGCGCTGCTTCGACGAGTACCGCGGGGCCGCCCTCCCCGCCGGGCATCGGTCGCTGGCGTTCGCACTCCGCCTGCGGGCCGCGGATCGCACCCTCACCGAGGGGGAACTCGCGGACCTGCGGGCGGCGGCCGTCGCTGCCGCCGAGGCGCTGGGGGCCACCCTCCGCTGATCGCGCTATGCGCATACTCGTATAGAGTGCGCGCATGATCCGCGTCGCCGTCGCTGGCGCCTCCGGCTACGCCGGAGGCGAGCTCATCCGCCTCATCGCCGGGCATCCCGGGTTCGAGCTTGCGGCGGTCACGGCCTCATCGAACGTGGGGCAGTCGCTGGCCGACCTGCACCCGCAACTCGACCTCGACCTGCCGCTCGAGGCCACCGACCCGTCGGTCCTCGGGCGGGCGGACCTCGTGTTCCTCGCGCTCCCGCACGGGGCATCGGCGTCGGTCGTGGCCACGCTGCCCCCGTCCACCCGCGTCGTCGATCTCGGCGCCGACTTCCGCCTCACCTCGGCAGCCCAGTGGGCGCGCTACTACCCGGGCGTGGCGCATGCCGGCACCTGGACCTACGGTCTGCCGGAGCTCGTCGACCGTGAGGCCATCCGCACGGCCACCCGCGTCGCCAATCCCGGCTGCTACGCCACGGCCATCGCGCTGGGCTTCGCGCCCCTGCTCGGCGTGATCGACGCGAGCGACCTCACCGTCGTGGCCGCGAGCGGCACCTCGGGCGCCGGACGCAAGCCGTCGGACACCCTCCTCGCCTCCCAGGTCATGGGCTCCATGAGTGCCTACAAGGTGGGCGGCGTCCACCAGCACACCCCGGAGGTCGAGCAGACGCTCACCGCGATCGCGGGCACCGATGTGCGGCTGTCCTTCACGCCCCTGCTCGCACCCATGTCGCGCGGGATCCTCGCCACCCTCACCGCGCGCGTCACCACGGCAGCGGATCCGGACGTCCACGGCCTCCTCGCGAGCGCCTATGCCGGCGAGCCCTTTGTGCGCGTGCTCGCCCCCGGCCGCCAGCCGGCCACCGCATCCGTGTTCGGGAGCAACGCCGTGCACCTGCAGGGGGTGTTCGACGCGCACACGGGCAGGGTCGTCGTCACCGTCGCGATCGACAACCTCGTGAAGGGCGCAGCCGGCCAGGCCCTGCAGAACGCCAACCTCATGTGCGGCTTCGAGGAGACGACCGCACTCTCGACGATCGGAGTCGCACCATGAGCACCACCGCAGCACAGGGCTTCCGCGCCAGCGGCGTCGCCGCCGGGTTGAAGTCGACGGGCCGCCCCGACGTCGCCCTCGTGGTGAACGATGGTCCCCACTTCCGCGCTGCCGGTGTCTTCACGTCGAACCGGGTGCAGGCGGCGCCGGTGCGGTGGTCACTGGCCGTCATAG
>JAKALQ010000066.1 GCA_021824095.1 Actinomycetes bacterium | reverse complement strand
CGCGGCCCTCGCAGCGACCGCATCGGATCCCGCCTGCAGGCCATGGTCGACGATGACCGCACCGAAGCGGGGCCCGTCCGCGCCAAGCCGGGACGCAGCCAGTGCCATGGCAAGCGAATCCGCGCCACCGCTCACGGCAAGCAGGATGCGGTCATCCGTCCCATGGTGCCGACCGGCTGCAGCAATGGCCCGTCGTACGACGAATGCGGGGTCGTGGCCCATGGACGGATCGTAGAGAATGGCTGGACGGGCTCGGGGAGGCGTGCATGCATCAGGTCCTGTTCACGGTTGCGATGGTGGCGCTCGTCCTGGCGCTCGTGCGCTTTGCGCAGACGGTGCAACGCATCACGACGGTCGTCCGCATGGGTCAGGCGGACGGCACCCGCAGCGCTGATCGCGGTACCCGCTGGGTGACGCTCCTGCGCGAATCCCTCGGGCACACGCGCATGCTCCAGTGGACGCCCATCGGCATCGCGCACTGGTTCGTCTTCGTCGGATTCGGGGCGCTGCTCGGCACGCTCATCACCGCGTTCGGCCAACTGCGCTCACCCGAGTGGGTCATCCCCGTCATCGGCGACTGGGGCCCCTACAACGCCTTCACCGACTTCATCGGCACCGCGACGCTCGTCGGCATCATCGTGCTCATGGCCATCCGCGCCTCGCGCCGGCCCTCGCAGTTGGGGCGCCGATCCCGCTTCTTCGGTTCCACGATGTGGCAGGCCTACTACGTCGAGTGGACCATCTTCGTCATCGGTGTGTGCGTGCTCACCCTGCGCGGCCTCGAGGGTGCCTACCTCCACGTGGATGGGTGGACGTACGAGCACATGTTCTCGTACCCGCTCGTGGTGCTCTTGTCCGGCCTGTCGGCCACCACGCTCGAGTGGGCCATCGCCGGCGTCGCCTTCGTGAAGATCGCGGCGTCGCTCGCCTGGTTCTTCGTCATCGCCTGGCAGCCCACGATGGGCGTCGCCTGGCACCGCTTCCTCGCCTTCGTGAACATCTGGTTCAAGCGCAATGCCGACGGCCGCCCGGCGCTCGGCCCGTTGCAGCCGGTGCGCACGAACGGCGTCGCCGTCGACTTCGAGGACCCCGCCGACGATGCCATCTTCGGTGTCGGTGCCATCGAGGAGATGACGTGGAAGGACCTCCTCGACGTCACCACCTGCACCGAGTGCGGGCGCTGCCAGAGCCAGTGCCCGGCATGGAACACGGGCAAGCCCCTCAGCCCCAAGCTCGTCATCACCGCACTGCGCGACCACGCCTGGGCGAAGGCCCCCTATGTGCTGGCCGCCGAGGCCGACCGTGGCGCCCTGCCCGAGGGGGTGCGCGCCGAGGCCGCCAAGTCGCTCGTCGGTGATGTCATCGATCCGGACGTGCTCTGGTCATGCACCACCTGTGGCGCCTGCGTGCAGCAGTGCCCGGTCGACATCGAGCACATCGACCACATCGTCGACATGCGTCGTCAGCAGGTGATGGTCGACACGGCGTTCCCGTCCGAGCTCAACGGCATGTTCAAGAACATGGAGGTGAAGGGCAACCCCTGGGGCATGAACGCCTCTGCCCGCACCTCGTGGATCTCGGAGGTCGACTTCCCGGTGCGCGTCTTCGGCGCGGAGGGCGAGGAGACCATCCCAGACGACGTCGAGTGGCTGTTCTGGGTGGGTTGCGCGGGCGCCTTCGAGGATCGGGCCCGCAAGACGACGAAGGCGGTGGCGGAGCTGCTGCATCTCGCCGGCGTGCAGTTCATGGTGCTCGGCGACGGCGAGACTTGCACCGGTGACGCCGCCCGCCGGGCCGGCAACGAGTTCCTCTACGTCATGCAGGCCCAGCAGAACATCGAGCTGCTCAACACCATCGGTGTGCGCAAGATCATCACCACGTGCCCCCACTGCATGAACTCGCTCGGTCGCGAGTACCCGCAGCTCGGCGGCAACTACGAGGTGGTGCACCACACGCAGGTGCTCTCGGCACTCGTGGCCGCCGGCGCCATCCGTCCGCTCACCCCGATCGACACCTCGATCACGTACCACGACCCCTGCTACCTCGGACGGCACAACCAGGTGTTCCTGCCGCCGCGGGACCTCCTCGCGGCCCTGCCGGGCGCCGAGGTGCGCGAGATGGAGCGTTCGCAGTCCACCTCCTTCTGCTGCGGCGCCGGCGGCTCCCGCATGTGGATGGAGGAGAAGCTCGGCACCCGCATCAACGAGGAGCGCGCCAAGCAGGCCCTCGCGACGGGCGCCGCCACCGTGGCGGTGGCCTGCCCGTTCTGCAACGTCATGCTGTCCGATGCCATGACCTCCGCCGATGTGGGCGCTCCCGAGGGCACCCGGGTGGCCGAACTGTCCACGCTGCTCCTGGAGTCGGTGCGACCGGCCTGACGGCGCCCGTCGGGGCATGGGGCAGAATGGGGACACCCCCCGGAAGGCAGGCCATGGACGCACAGCACATGCCGAGCGACTTCAGCTCCGTGCTCTTCGACGAGCCCACGCTCCTCGCTCGCATCGAGGAGCTGGCGCACGACGTGGAACGCGACTACGAGGGGCGTGACCTGCTGCTCGTGGGCGTCCTCAAGGGCGCCACGGTGCTGCTCTCGGACTTCAGCCGCGCCCTCGACCGTCACGTCGACATCGAGTGGATGGCGGTCTCGTCCTACGGGTCGGGCACGAAGAGCAGCGGCGTCGTGCGCATCCTCAAGGACCTCGACGCCGACATCACCGGCCGCAACGTGCTCGTCGTCGAGGACATCCTCGACAGCGGCCTCACCCTCTCCTGGTTGCTCGGCAACCTGCGCAGCCGGGGCGCGGCCACCGTCGAGGTGCTCACCCTGCTGCGCAAGCCGGGTGCCGCGAAGGTGCAGGTCGACCCCCGCTACATCGGCTTCGACATCCCGAACGAGTTCGTCGTCGGCTACGGCCTCGACTACGCGGAGCGCTACCGCAACCTCCGCCAGATCGCCGTCCTCGCCCCCCACGTCTACGCCTAGGAGTGAGGGAGCTGAGCCCTTGGGTTCGGACGACCGAGCGACGACGGCGTTGAGCGCAGCGAACACGCCTAGGAGTGAGGGAGCTGAGCCCTTGGGTTCGGACGACCGAGCGACGACGGCGTTGAGCGCAGCGAACACGCCGAGCGGCCACGCCGTCGCACGCCGCTGACACGGGCCGGGAATAGCCGCCCCGGGGTCGTCGCGTTCCACAGGGGCGTGCGGCCACACCCCGGGCCCGATGTGCTGGCCGGTGGCAACGCGCCGGAGGACAGGTAGCCTTGCCAGCGATGAACCTGAAGAAGATCATGCGCGGCCCGGTGTTCTGGGTCACCTTCGCCGCGCTCGTCGTGCTGTTGGCCACGAACGTCATCGCCGGCATGAGCGGTCCCACCCCGGTGACGACGAGCGAGGCCTTCGCCGCCATCAACGCCGGCAAGGTGCAGTCGGCCGTCATCGTCGACACCGACCAGAGCATCACGCTCACCCTCACCGACGGCACCCGCGAGCGTGCCGACTTCGCCCTCGCGCAGGGGCAGGCGCTCACGAACCTGCTGCAGCAGGCGTCCGAGTCGGGCAAGGTGCCGGGCGGGTATGACGTGCAGGTGCCGCAGCAGAACTACCTGGTGTCGCTGCTCGGCAGCGTCGTGCCGTTCCTGCTCATGATGGGCCTGCTCTTCTACTTCATGAACCAGATGCAGGGCGGCGGCCGCGCCATGCAGTTCGGCAAGGCCCGCACGAAGAACGTGAACAAGGACATGCCGAAGACCACCTTCGCCGACGTTGCCGGCGTCGATGAGGCGGTCGAGGAGCTGCAGGAGATCAAGGAGTTCCTGCAGGATCCCGGCAAGTTCCAGGCGGTCGGCGCGAAGATCCCGAAGGGTGTGCTGCTGTACGGCCCGCCCGGTACCGGCAAGACGCTGCTCGCGCGTGCTGTGGCCGGCGAGGCCGGCGTGCCCTTCTTCTCCATCTCCGGTTCGGACTTCGTTGAGATGTTCGTCGGTGTCGGCGCCTCGCGTGTGCGCGACCTCTTCGAACAGGCCAAGCAGAACGCCCCGGCCATCATCTTCATCGACGAGATCGACGCCGTCGGCCGCCACCGTGGCGCCGGCCTCGGTGGCGGGCATGACGAGCGGGAGCAGACGCTCAACCAGATGCTCGTCGAGATGGACGGGTTCGACGTCACCGGCGGTGTCATCCTCATCGCGGCGACGAACCGCCCCGACATCCTCGACCCGGCACTGCTGCGTCCCGGCCGTTTCGATCGCCAGGTGCAGGTCACGGCGCCGGACCTCAAGGGCCGCCAGCACATCCTCGGCGTGCACGCGAAGGGCAAGCCGCTCGCCGGCGACGTCGACCTTGAGGCCGTCGCCCGACGCACCCCGGGCTTCACCGGTGCCGACCTCGCGAATGTGCTGAACGAGGCAGCGCTGCTCACCGCGCGTGGCGGGCGCACGCACATCGACAGCGCCACCCTCGACGAGGCCATCGACCGCGTCATCGCCGGTCCGCAGCAGCGCAGCCGTGTCATGAGCGAGCACGAGAAGCTCGTGACGGCCTACCACGAGGGTGGCCACGCGCTCGTGGCTGCTGCCATGCCGAACGTTGACCCGGTGCAGAAGATCACGGTGCTCCCGCGTGGTCGTGCCCTCGGCTACACCATGGTGCTGCCCGAGCAGGACAAGTACTCGGTGTCGCGCAGCGAGCTGCTGGGCCAGCTGTCGTACATGCTCGGTGGCCGCGCCGCGGAGGAGCTCGTCTTCCACGACCCCACGACGGGCGCCCACAACGACATCGAGAAGGCCACGCAGACCGCCCGTGCCATGGTGATGCAGTACGGCATGACCGAGCGGCTCGGTGCCGTCTTCTACGGCCAGAGCAACGGCGACATCTTCCTCGGTCGCGACCTCGGGCACATCAAGGACTACAGCGAGTCGGTGTCCGCGATCATCGACGAGGAGGTGCGCTCGCTCATCGACACGGCGCACCACGAGGCCTTCGCAGTGCTCGACGAGAACCGCGACGTGCTCGATGCGCTCGTGCTGCGGCTGCTCGAGAAGGAGACGCTGCAGAAGGAGGAGATCGCCGAGATCTTCGCCCCCATCCGCAAGCGCGAACCCCGCGGCCCCTGGACCGGCTCCCCGCGCCGGCAGCCCTCGGACCGCGAACCCGTGAGCTTCCCGAAGGGATGACCGCATGACGATCGATCCGATCGCGCGAGCGCCGCTTGGGGTGGTCCCCCCGATCGATGTGCCGAGGGCGGAGGCCGCGGTGCGCGAACTGCTCCTCGCGATCGGTGAGGATCCCGACCGGGACGGTCTGCAGAACACGCCTGCCCGCGTCGCCCGTGCGTTCATGGAGTACACGGCCGGCATGCGGCAGGACCACCGCGAGATCCTCGCCACCACCTTCGATCTCGAGCACGACGAGATGGTGCTGGTGAAGGACATCGAGGTGTACTCGCTGTGCGAGCACCACATGGTGCCCTTCCATGGGGTCGCGCACGTCGGCTACATCCCCGGGGCTACCGGGCGGGTGACGGGCCTGTCGAAGATCGCGCGCCTCGTCGACATGTACGCCAAGCGCCTGCAGGTGCAGGAGCGGCTCACGTCGCAGATCGCCGACGCCATCACCGAGGTGCTGCAGCCGCTCGGCGCCATCGTCATCCTCGAGTGCGAGCACCTGTGCATGTCGATGCGCGGCGTGCACAAGCCCGGCGCCCGCACCACCACGTCCGCGGTGCGCGGGCAGCTGCGCAACGCCGCGACCCGCGCGGAGGCCATGGCGCTCATCACCGGGCGGGCCTGATGCAGCACCCGGCCGGCCTCCCCGACGCCCTCGCGGCACTCGACCGCACGCTCGTCATGGGCATCGTGAACGTCACCCCCGACTCCTTCTCCGACGGCGGGCGCTTCCATGACACCGACGCCGCCATCGCGCAGGGTCGGGCCCTCGCGGCGGAGGGCGCCGACATCATCGACATCGGCGGTGAGTCCACGCGCCCGGGTGCGGTGCGCGTGACCGTCGATGAGGAGCTGGCACGCGTGGTGCCCGTGGTGCGCCGACTCACCCAGGACGGCCTGCACGTGAGCGTCGACACCATGCGGGCCGAGGTGGCGGCCGCCGCCGTCGAGGCCGGCGCCTGCATCGTGAACGACGTGAGCGGCGGGCTCGCCGACCCCGCCATGCTGCCGCTCGTCGGCACGCTTGACGTGCCCTACGTGCTCATGCACTGGCGCGGGCACTCCGATGTGATGAACGGGTTGGCCGAGTACGACGACGTGGTGTCCGACGTCGCCACGGAGCTCTCGCGGCGCATCGACGCGGCCACCGCCGCGCTCGTCGACCCGCACCGCATCGTGCTCGACCCCGGCCTCGGGTTCGCGAAGGATGCCGACCACAACTGGGCGCTCCTGCAGGGCATGCCGACGCTGCGACTGCTCGGCCGCCCCCTGCTCATCGGCGCCTCGCGCAAGCGCTTCCTTGCCACGCTCCCCGGTGACACCGCGCCGCGTGCACCCCTCGCCCGCGATGCGGCCACGCATGCCGTCACCGCGCTCGCAGCGGCACACGGTGCCTGGGCCGTGCGCGTCCACGACGTGCAGGCATCCGCGGTCGCCGTGCGTGTCGCCCAGGCCTGGGCGGAGGGGGGTGCCGGTGGCGCGCATTGAGGTCCGCGGCATCCGTGGCCACGGCTTCCACGGGGTGCTCGCCGACGAACGACGTGATGGGCAGGAGTTCCACGTCGACGTCCTGCTCGAGGTCGACGCGACGATGGCGGCTGCCACCGACGACCTCCACCACACGGTCGACTACGGCGCCGTCGCCGCGCTCGTGCACGCGCACATCACCGGCGAGCCGCACGCGCTCATCGAGACGCTGGCACAGCGCATCGCCGACGCCGTCATCGCGATCGACCGTGTCGACGCCGTCGAGGTGGCCGTGCATAAGCCGCACGCCCCCATCCCGGTGCCCTTCGACGACGTCGTCGTCACCGTGCGACGGGAGCGCTGACGATGGCGCACGTGCTGCTCGGTCTGGGCGCCAACCTCGGTGATCGCGAGGCGGCGCTGCAGTCAGTTGTCGAGGCCATGGCGGCGGGTCCCTTCACCGCCATCCGCTGCTCCCGCATCTACGAGACACCCCCGTGGGGCGTCACCGACCAGCCGCCGTTCCTCAACGCCATCGTGGCCGCCGACACCGCATTGACGCCGTCGCAGGTGCTTACCTTCGCGCAGGACTGTGAGCAGGCCGCCCACCGCGTGCACGACGTGCGATGGGGCCCGCGCACGCTCGACGTCGACGTCATCGCCTACGACGACATGGTGCAGGACGACCCGGCCCTCACGCTGCCGCACCCGCTGGCCCATGTGCGGGCGTTCGTGCTCGTGCCCCTCCTCGATGTGGAGCCCGACTTCTTCCTGCGAGGGCACGGCTTCGCCGTCGACCTCCGCAATCGCCTCGACGCCACCGGCATCATCCCGGTGGGGGAGTTGCGGGTGCCGTGAAGCCGACGACGACGCGACTCCTCGCCACCCTCGCCGCCGTCGGACTCGCCTGTGCGGTGACCTTGGGCCGGCTCATGATCGCCACCTCCGGCACGCTCATGCCGGTGAGTGCGGGCGCCCCGGTTGCCCTCGCCGTCATGGCGGCCGCCCTCCTGTGGTGGACGCTCATCGTGCGTCGGCGGCTCGTGCACGTGGCCCGTGCCCGTCACGAGAAGGCAGGCAGTGGCACGACCTTCGTCATGCGCGAGCGCCCGCTGCCGCCCATCGTGGCCGCACGCACCGTGGCGCTCGCCTTCGCCGGCAGCCGTGCCGGCGCCTACGTCGTCGGCTGGTATGCGGGGATCGCCATCACCTTCCTCGGGCACCTCGATGCCGACGATGTGCGCTGGCGCCTGGTCTACGCGGTGCTCAGCAGCCTGCTCGCCCTGGGGGTCGTCGTCATCGCGGTGTGGCTCGAACGCAGTTGCACGCTCCCGCCGCAGGCACCGGACGCGCAGGCCTCCCCCGCCTAGGGACGGCGCAAGGTGAGCACGGCGTCGATGCCGTGCCCGGGCGCCGCATCGAGGCGCACGCTGCCGCCACTCACGGCGGCCAGGCGGGCCGCGATGGCAAGGCCCAGGCCCGTTCCGCTGCCATCCGCGCGCCCGCGCCAGAAGCGGTCGAAGGCACGGGCCCGGTCGTTGTCGTCCATGCCTGGGCCGGCGTCGATGACGTGGAGTTCCACGTGGTGCTCCTGCACGTCGGTGCGCAGCACGATCTCGGATCCCTCGGGCGCCACCTCGAGCGCGTTGTCGAGGTAGTTGTCCAGGACCTGCTCGATGGCGCCGGGTACCGCGATGACGGTCAGGTCGTCGGGCACGCTGCAGCGCAGGGTGACGCCCCGTTCCTCGAACAGCGGGCCCCACAGGTCGCGACGCTCCACGATGGCGGGCCCGACCTCCACCGGCTCGGCGTGCAGTGCCTGCCCCTCAAGGCGCGCCAGTGCGAGCAACCCGTCGACGAGCACCTGCAGCCGTTGCACCTCGACGACGGCCTCCTCGAGGGCGGTGGCCGTGGCCTCGGGGTCGGTGACCGTGTCCGCGGTGTTCTCGAGCTTCAGCCGCAGCGCCGTGAGCGGGGTGCGCAGCTGGTGGGAGGCGTCGGACGCGAAGCCGTGCTGCGACTCGATGAGCGTTTGCAGGCGGGTGGCCATGACGTTGAACGCGTCCTCGAGATCGCGCAGTTCGGCGGCGCCACCATCACCGGTTGGGACGCGGGCGGCGAGGTCGCCGTTGGCCAGCTGCTCGGTGGCGGCGTGGATGCGACGCAGCCGACGGGTGTAGGCGCCGGCGAGCATGACGGCAGCGAGGCCGGCGCCGAGCAGGGTGAGCACGCCGACGAGCAGGATGCTGCCGATGCGGCGCGACACGATCGCGTCGACCGCGGCGATGGGGTAGGTGAGTCGCAGGGCGCCGATGACGCTCGTGCCCGAGCGGATGGGCACGGTGACGAACAGGATGCGCCCGCCGAGGGCGGTGGACGTGCGCTCGCCCGTCACGGCATCACCGACGAGCGCCGTGGTGATCTCGGGGCGGTTGCTGTAGTCGTAGCCGAGCTCGCCCGGGTTGGTGCTCGCCAGCACCGTCGCGTTGGCGTCGACGATGTCAACGCGCGCGCCCGCTCGGCCGGCGTAGGCGCCCGCGATCCGTGCGAGCGGCGGGAAGTCGCGGGTGGCGACCAGAGGCTCTGCCGCGTCGGCCAGCAGCCAGGCGTCGCGTTCGAGCGACAGCATGACCCGGTCGTGCTCCACCACGCGCAGGTAGGAGGCGAGCGGCAGGTCCTGGATGACGAGGATCGCGAGGGCGATGGCGAGGAAGGCCGCCAGCAACCGGGTGCGCATCAGGCCCGCGGGAGCTCGAGCCGGAACCCGACGCCGCGCACGGCCTCGATCCACTCGGGGTGCCCGAGCTTGCGCCGCACGGCCGCGATGTGCGCGTCGACCGTCTTCGGTGTGACGTACAACGAGGTCGACCACACGCGCTCGAGCAGGTCGGTGCGGCGGTACACGGCACCGGGATCCTCGGCAAGCACCGACAGCAGCTCGAACTCGGTGGCGGTGAGGCCCACCTCGACGCCGTCGACATGCACCCGCTGCGCGCGTCGGTCGATGCTGAGCGGGCCGACGGCCTGCAGCTCGCCTGCCCGCCCGTTGGCGGCGTCGGCGCCGGAGCGCCGCGTCACCGCGCGGATGCGCGCGACGAGCTCGCGGATGCCGAAGGGCTTGGTGACGTAGTCGTCGGCACCGAGTTCGAGCCCGACGACGCGGTCGATCTCATCGTCGCGTGCGGAGATGACGATGATCGGCACGGCCGAGGTGGCGCGGATGGAGCGGCACACGTCATAGCCGTCCATGTCGGGCAGGCCGAGGTCGAGGAGCACGAGGTCGGGGCCCTCGCCCTCCACCGCCTTCTGCGCGCCCTCGGCACCGGAGGACACGTGCAGCACCTGGAATCCGGCATTGCGCAGGCCGTCCGTGACGCCGGACGCCACTGCGGCGTCGTCCTCGATGAGCAGCACTCGCATGGCGCCCATCCTGTCGCACGTGCACGGCACTGGGCCTGCGCCGCACGGGATCCGAACCTCCGACCGCACCGTTGGCGAACCGATCTTCACCGATTCTTCGCCAAGGCAGGGGGCGGGCCTTGCCCGCACCGCCGTAGCGTGTGGGACATGCGAAACGGCTCCCTGCGACGGCGACTGGCGACGGTCATGTCCGTCGTCGGTGTGCTTGCGGTCGGCACCGCCGCGGCCGCGGTGAATGTGCGGCTGCTGCACTCGGCGTCATCCGAGCCTGCCCGGCTCGCGGTGCAGACGACGGGCGGCATGACGGTGATGAACCCCAGCACCGCTGCCACGCCCAGTGCGTCGGCCACGCCGGCGACGACACCCGCACCGACCGCCTCCGCCACCCCCAGTGCCACCGCTTCCG
>JAKALQ010000065.1 GCA_021824095.1 Actinomycetes bacterium | reverse complement strand
GGCACCGTGGTGACGATGGCATCCACTGCACCACTGGCGATCATGTCGCGATAGTCGGCGAAGAACGGGACGCCGAGATCCTCGGCCCGCGCCCGCTTCGACTCATCGATGTCGCAGATGGCGCCGATGCGCATGTTCGGCACCAACCCGTCGGCGATGAAGCGCGCGTACATCCCGCCCTGCGCTCCGAGTCCGATGATGCCGAGGCGCACCTGCTCCGTCATGATGTGACCCTTCCATGGTCGTAGAACGCCTGCACGACTGCAAGGCTCTGCAGGGCCGCGCGGGCGTCGATCCAGAATGGCTCCGGCTCGGTGAGCCGGGCGTAGAAGTCGGCGATGAGCAGGGCATGCGACGCGCCCCAGTAGCTGCGCCGTGTGCGCCCCTCATCCGGTGGCGCCAACTGCTCGACGGTGCCGTCGGCATGGGTGACGCGCAGGTCACCCTCGAGTCGCAGCACCCCGCGCTCGCAGGCGATCTCGAGCATCACGGGCTCGTTGCGATGGTGGGTGAGCGTGCCGTAGAAGCTCGTCGCCACGCCCGAGGCATGGCGCAGCAGGCCGACCGCTGTGTCCTCGACCTCGATGACGTCGGCGAAGCGCAGGGTGCTCGTGCTGCCGTGCACCTGCGCCACCGGACCCAACAGCCATTGCACGAGGTCGATCGTGTGGATGGCCTGGTTCATGAGGAAGCCGCCACCACCGCCGGCCCAGGTGCCGCGCCAGGGTTTGGCCTCGTAGTAGTCGGCCGTGCGCGTCCACATGACCTGGGCTCGTGCGCCCAACACCGGGCCCAGCGCGCCAGAGGCCAGGACCCGCGCCAACGTGCGCGTCGTGCCGTTGTAGCGGTTCTGCAGGCAGACACCGAACCGCGCCGCGCTCGCATCCGCCGCGGCCACCAGCGCGCGCCCCTCGTCGAGGGTGGCCGCGAGCGGCTTCTCCAGCAGGGTGTGCACGCCCGCGGCAAGCGTGTCGAGGGCCACCGGGGCATGGGCCGCATGCGGTGTGCAGATATGGACGACGTCGGGCTGCACGGCGTCGATGAGGGCTCGATGGTCGGCGAAGCCCGGCACTGACCATTCGCTGCTCACGCGCGCGAGCGCCAGCGGATCGGTATCGGCGACGCCGACGAGTTCGACGTTCGCCAGGTCGGCGATGGCGTCGAGGTGCACCGTGGCAACGTCACCACAGCCGATGAGGGCGACCCGTGTCATGCGCGGATCACCGGAACTCGATGCCCTGCTCGCGCAGGAGGCCAGTGAAGGCGCGATGGGCGCTGCGCCAGAGATCGGGGCCCGAGAACCCGCCGAGGGCATGGGCGCTGCCGAGGTGGGGCTCCAGCGAGAAGAAGCCGTCGAAGCCGTCTGCCGCCAGCGCGGCAACGGTCGCACGTAGTTGGCCGTCACCCTCGCCTGCGGGGACGACGGCTCCGGTGTCGGCGATGGCGTCCTTGATCTGCATGTAGACGATGTGCGGCCGCAGCATGGCCCACCCAGCATCAAAGGGGTTCGCGCCGCAGACCTGCACGAAGTTCGCCGGATCCCATGTGGCCCGAAGCGCCGGCGAGTCGACCGTGGTGAGCAGGTCGAGGCATCGCTCTGGCGTGTCGCCGTAGATGTCCTTCTCGTTCTCGTGCAGCAACGTGACGTTCCCACGCTCGGCGAGCTCGGCGATGGCACGCATGCGCGTCATCACCTCGTCCCGGTGCATGGCGGGGTCGTCACCGGCGGGGATGAAGAACGAGAAGATGCGGATGAACGGCGCCCCCAGCAGCTGCGCCACGTCGATGGCGTGCGCAGTGCGGCGCAGGTGGGGCTCGAAGGGCTCGTCAATGCGGATCTTGCCGATGGGGGAGCCGATGCTCGACACCTGCAGGTCGTGCTCCGCGAGGATGCGCCGCACGTCGGCCAGTTGCGCATCCGTGAGGTCGAGGACGTTCACCCCCCAGGCACTGCGGAACTCGATGAAGCGCAGGCCCAGGTCGCGGGCGACGGCGCACTGCACGGCGAAGTCGTCATCGATCTCATCGACGAAGCCGGAGAGGGTCCACATGGCTGCTCCTGACAGTGGCACGGTCGTTCGCAGTGAAGCAGGCGCGGTGGGCGTGGCCAACGGGTTGCCATGCCTTGCAGTCGCAGGCGCACGGTGGGGGTGGGCGGCTAGCCTCGCGCCATGGCCACGACGGTGTGGGTGGACGCCACCGCAGGGATTGCCGGCGACATGCTCGCGGGTGCCCTCGTCGATGCTGGGGTGCCGCTGGAGGTGATGGCGGCTGCCGTCGAGGCGGTGCTGCCCGGTGCGGTGCGGCTGCGCACGCATGCGGTGCAGCGAGCGGGGCTGCAGGCGACCAAGCTCGAGGTGGACGTGCTCGAGGTGCAGGCGCCGCACCGGCACCTTGCGGACATCCGCGGCATGGTGGCGGCGTCGGGCCTCGACGCCAGCGTGCGCATGGCAGTGGACCGCGTCTTCACGCGGCTCGGTGCGGTGGAGGCGGCGGCGCACGGGGTTGCCGTGGAGGCCGTGCACTTCCATGAGGTGGGCGCCGCAGACTCCATCGCGGACATCGTCGCCGTGTGTGCAGGTCTGCACTGGTTGGGCGCGGACGACATCGTCTTCTCCACCGTCGAGCTCGGCCACGGCAGTGTGCGCGCCGCCCATGGGCGCCTCCCGGTGCCCACGCCCGCCGCGCTGCGCCTCACCGAGGGGTGCGACGTCACCAGCGCACATGCGGGTGAGATGGCGACACCGACGGGACTCGCCCTGCTCACCGCGCTCGGGCGTCAGGACAGGATGCCGGCGATGCGGCTGCGCGCGAGCGGCATGGGCGCCGGCAGCCGGGACCCTGCCGATCATGCGAACGTGGTGCGCGTGGTGCTGGGCGACCACGCACCGCGGCACCTGCTCCTCGAGGCCAACGTCGATGACATGGACCCGCGGCTGTGGCCGGCGGCTCTGGCGTCGCTGCTGCAGGCGGGTGCGCAGGACGCATGGGTCACGCCGATCGTGATGAAGAAGGGCCGGCCGGCGCTGACGTTGTCCGTCCTGTGCACCGATGCGGCGCGCGCGGCAGTGGAGGACACAGTGTTCCGGGAGACCACCACGATCGGCCTGCGTGCGGTCGACGTCGAGAAGGTCGCCCTCGACCGCGGCTTCGCCGCGGTCACCGTGGATGGCCATCGCGTCGCGGTGAAGTACGCGGGTCGGCACGGACGCATCTACAACGTGTCCATCGAGTGGGATGACGTTGCAGCGGCAGCGAAGGCCACGGGTCGGCCGCAGCGCGAGGTGCTCGCTGCGGCGACGGACGTTGCTGCGGCAGCGGGATTCCTCGCTGGTGCGGCCTTCCCTGCGGACTGACGGCGCAACGGCAACTCGCGACAACCGATCGCGCCATCGGCCGCTTCCTGCGAGCCTGCCGAGGAACGCGAAGGAGGGCGCAGGATGGCGCAAATCGGTGTACAGGGCATGATGTTGAAGGAGCGCATCGCCGAGCATGGCGTGTTCCAGACGCTGCAGGACATCAGCGCCCTCGGCTACCACTCCATTGAGATGTCCCAGGTGCCGATGACGCCCGAGAACGTCGCCGAGATGCGCCGCGCCAAGGACGAGCTGGGGATGCGGTTCGCAGCCCTGAGTGCCGCCGTCGAGCCCATGGGCGGTGTGGTCATGGAGTCGCTCACCACTGATTACGACAAGATCGTGGCCGATGCCCGCACGCTCGAGGCGGGGATCCTGCGCATCGGCATGCTGCCATTCCCGGCCATGGCCAACCGCGACGAACTCACGCGGTACATGGGCATCGTCGCTGACTTCGCCAAGCGGTTGGCGTCCGACGGTCTCAGCCTCACGTTCCACAATCACCACGTGGAGTTCGCGCGCTTCGACGGTGTGCGCATGATCGACATCATCCGGGATGCCGCGCCGTCACTGCGCTTCGAGGTTGACGTGCACTGGGTGCACCGATCCGGTGTGAATCCGGTGACCTTCCTCGAGGACTACCGCGGTCTCGTCGACCTCATCCACCTCAAGGACTACCGGGTCGGGCAGTTGCCGCAGGAGGCGCTGGCGCTGCTGCAGGAGGGCCGTCGCGACGAGTTCTACGCCGCCTTCACCGGCATCATCCAGTTCGCCGAGGTAGGCGAGGGCAACCTCGACTTCCGCGCCATCATCGACACGGCACTCGCGACGGGGGTCGAGCACCTGCTCGTCGAGCAGGACGACCTGTACGGCCGGGACGCGCTCGACTGCCTCACGACGTCACGGGACAACCTCGTGCAGCTTGGGTACGCACACCTGTTCTGAGGGCGACCGTCGCTTGGCGCCGCGGGGGTCGGTGGGCGGGGGGCGTCGTATCCACGTGCAGTGCACGGCCGCACGTACACGCCCGCACCACGGGCGTGCAGCGCACGTGACGGCAACGGCCGTCAACGCGGAGTCGACCGCAACAGCGGCGCGTAGACGTCGCGGGGGTGGGCGTCGTATCCACGTGCAGTGCACGGCCGCACGTACACGCCCGCACCACTGGCGTGCAGCGCACGTGATTGCGCCGAGCGCGAACGTCCTGTGGATTGCGGGCATCCACCCCGGCACCGTCGCAGGCTGCAGCCATGCGATCACTTCCCCATGCCCTGCACGTGCTCGCCGGCCAACAAGCGGGCGTGCTGGCGAACAGCCAGTTGGCGGCACACGGATTCCTGTCGCGTGAAATCGACGTGCGCGTCCGAGCTGGTCTCTGGCGACGCATCTCAGGGCGCACGACGGCGATGCACAGTGGCGCACCTTCGCGCACGTCGTTGCTCTGGGCTGCGAGTCTGCACCACCCCTCGGTCGGCCTAACCGGCAGCGCGGCACTCGAGGCGTACGGCATGCCGCCGAACCGGGAGTCGCGGATCCTGCTGCTCGGACCGCGTGGTTCGCGGCGTCCCCCATTCGACGGATGCCGCATCATCTCGCTCCCCCTACCGCGCTTCACGCAGGACTCCGGCCCCATGCGCACAGACCCGGCACTCTCGGCAGCATTCGCGATGGGCACGGCAATGTCGCTTCGCCAGGCGGTCTTCCACTGCACATGGGTGGTGCAGCGCGGCCTCGCAACGCTGGACGACATCCGGGTCGCCATCGATGGCCTGCCGGGCTCGGCGACGATGGGCGCGGCTCGCCGCGTACTTGATCGGGTCGATCCGGGAGTGCACTCGGTGCACGAGTTCGATTTCGCAACCCAGTGCCGACGCCGCGGCCTGCCGAGGCCGTCACTGCAGGAGGCGCGTCTCGACGGCGAGGGTCGTCACCGGTACATCGACGCCACGTTCCACATGCCGCTGGGCACCCTCGTCGTCGAGATCGATGGCCTACAGCACCTCGATGCGAAGGTGATGCTGGACGACCAGTGGCGCAGCAACGAGCTTGCCTTGCAGAACGCCACCGTCGTGCGGGTGCCTGGGTTGGCGCTACAACTCGACCCCGACCGGGCCTTCCACCAGATCCGCCGCCATCTCGAACAACTGGGCTGGCGTGGGGCGCGAACCCGATGAGCGCGTGGCGGGAACCCACGGATGGGTCGGCGACGGCCAGCAACCACGGGCGGGCGGGCAACGACCGTTCACGCGGGTGGGCGTCGTATCCACGTGCAGTGCACGGCTGGACGTACACGCCCGCACCACTGGCGTGCAGCGCACGTGACGGCAACGGCCATCAACCGCGGGCGCGAGCTGGCGAGGAAGCGAACCCGATGAGCGCGTGGTGGGAACCCACGGACGGTCGGCAACGGCCAGCAACCACGGGCGGGCGGGCAACGACCGTTCACGCGGGTGGGCGTCGTATCCACGTGCAGTGCACGGCTGGACGTACACGCCCGCACCACTGGCGTGCAGCGCACGTGACGGCAACGGCCATCAACCGCGGGCGCGAGCTGGCGAGGAAGCGAACCCGATGAGCGCGTGGTGGGAACCCACGGACGGTCGGCAACGGCAATGAACCACGGGCGGGCGGGCAACGGCCGTCAGCGCGGGCGGGCGATCTGGGCGGCGAGGTGGCCAGCGCCGTACCCGTTGTCGATGTTCACCACCGCCACGCCGGGGGCGCAGGCATTGAGCATCGTGAGCAGCGGCGCCAGGCCCTCGAAGGCCGCGCCGTATCCGACCGACGTCGGCACCGCGATGACGGGCGCAGCGACCAGGCCGGCGACGACACCCGGGAGGGCACCGTCCATGCCGGCGACGACGATGATGGCCTCGGCCGCCCGCAGTTGCTCCGCATGGGCGAGCACACGATGGATGCCGGCCACCCCGATGTCGGTGATGAGCTCCGTCGGTCGGCCCAGGTAGCGGGCGGTCGTGGCTGCCTCGCGCGCGATGGGCACGTCACTCGAACCCGCACAGGCGACGACGACGTTGCCGCCGCTCGGTTCCGGTGCGGCCCCGGGCCAGGCGAAGAGTCGCTCGACCGGATGCCACGCACCATCGGGCAGCAGCTCCAGCAACAGGTCGACCTGCTCGTCACGCACGCGGGTGAACAGCGTGGCCAGATCCTGCGCCCGGATGGTGGCGGCGATGTCCGCGAGCTGCGACGGCAACTTGCCGGCACAGTAGACCGCCTCCCCGATGCCCCGTCGCGCCGTGCGACCCACATCGAGCCGCACGACGTCCTCGAATCCGTCAGACGCCATGGCGCGATTGCAGCATCTCGGCGGAGAAGGCACCAGAGCGCAGCGGCTGCAGCGACAACGTCACGTCCGTGAACCCGGCGGCACGGGCGACGTCGACGATCTGCACACGCAGCGCATCCTGCGTGGCCAAGTGCAACTGCGCCTCCGGCAACTCGATGCGGGCAGCATTGCCCAGGTGCCGGACGCGGACATCCGTGAAGCCGAGGTCCAGCAGTGCCGCCTCGACGGTCTCGACCTGTCGCAACTTGTCCTCCGTGACCTCGGTGAAGGGGGCGATGCGGGATGCCAGGCACGGCGATGCCGGCTTGTCAGCGACCGGCAGGTCGTAGGCCCGGGCGATGCGTCGCACCGTGGCCTTGTCGATCCCGACCGCGGCGAGCGGGCGCAGCACCCGGTGCAGCCGTGCGGCCTGCTGACCCGGTCGATCGGTGGCGACCGCATCGTCGGCGTTCTCGCCGTATGCCACCGCGTCGATGCCGTGCGCGGCGACAACCGTCTCGTCGATCGCCGTGAAGAGCGTGTGCTTGCAGTGGAAGCAGCGCATGCCGTCGTTGCGTCGGTACTCCGCCAGCTCGAGTTCGCGCGTGCGCACCTCGACGAGCTCGACCCCGAGCTGCGCGGCGATGTCATGGGCCACGGCACGTTCACGCGATGCCAGGCTGGCCGAGACGCCGAGCAGGGCGACGACGTTGCTGGCCCCGAGGCCCTGCGCAGCGATCGCCAGCAGTGTCGCGGAGTCGACGCCGCCACTGAAGGCCACGCCGAGCCGACGAACGCCGGCGAGCTGCGCGATCACCGCATCCACAAGGCGGGCATCGTCGGGCGTGAGCCGATCCGACGCGGCAAGGGCGATGACGGTCATCCGCGTGCGACCTCGGTGCGGTCGCCCGACCATTGCGTGTGGAACACGCCCTCGACGTCATTGCGCCGATAGGTGTGGGCGCCGAAGAAGTCACGCAGGCCCTGGATCACATTGGTGGAGCCGACAGGCCTGCGCATGACATCAACGTACTGGAGGGCACTCGTGATCCCCGGCGCCGGGACGCCGGCGGCCACGGACAGGCCGACAACCCGTCGCCACGCGTCCTGTGCGTCGTTGACGCCGGCGGCGATGCCGGGGTGTGCCAAGAGCGTCGGGATGGTCGGGTCGGCTGTGAACGCGTCGTGGATGTCCGACAGCAGCCGCGCGCGGATGATGCACCCGGCCCGCCACAACGACACCGCAGTGGCCGGATCGATCTGCCAGTCATAGCGGGCGGAGGCCTCGCTGATGAGGCTCATGCCCTGCGCGTAGCAGACGACCTTGGACGCCCACAGCGCCTCCTCAAGGTCGGCGATGAGCCGTTGCCGATCGACGGTCGGGATCGCGGGCCCATCGATCGCCGCCGCGACAGCGGCACGGATCGCCGACTGCCCCGACAGGGCACGGGCGTCGACCGCGGTCGCGATCGCAGGCGCCGGCATCCCGAGATCGAGCGCGGTCTCCACCGTCCAGCGTCCAGTGCCCTTCTGCCCCGCAGCATCGAGCACCACGTCGACGAAGGCCCGCCCGGTGCGCACGTCCGTGTGCGCCAGCACCTCGGCCGCGATCTCGATGAGGTAGGACTCCAAGCGGCCGGCATTCCAGGCCCGAAACACCGCCGCGATCTCGGCCGGTGTCAGGCCACCCACATTGCGCAGCAGGTCATAGGTCTCGGCGATGAACTGCATGTCGGCATACTCGATGCCGTTGTGCACCATCTTCACGAAGTGGCCCGCGCCGTCCGGACCCAACCAGGCACAGCACGGCTCGTCACCCGCGCGCGCCGCGATGGACTCGAGCAGCGGACCGATCACCTGATAGCCCTCAGGGTCACCGCCCGGCATGATCGACGGCCCCCAGAGCGCGCCCTCCTCGCCGCCGGACACCCCCACGCCGAAGAAGCGCACACCCGACGGACGGATGGCCTCCTCACGACGACGGGTGTCGGCGAAGTGCGAGTTGCCGCCATCGAGCAGCACATCATCAGGTGACAGCAGGGGCAGCAACTCGTCGATCGCGGCATCCGTGGGTGCACCGGCCGGCACCATCATGAGGATGCGGCGCGGACGCTGCAGGGAATCGACGAAGTCCTGCAGGTACAGCGTGCCGGCGAACTCCCCCTCTGCCGCATGCGCCTCGATGAAGCGGTCCACCTGCGCCTGGTTCGTGTCATAGACCGACACCGAGAACCCATGCCGGGCGAAGTTCCTCGCCAGGTTCGCACCCATCACGCCCATGCCGATGACGCCGATGTCCGTTGCCACGTGAGCCTCCTCATTCGGCGCCAATTCCCGCATCCGGGGCATCGCGTCACAAGCCGTTGCCACCGATTGCCGGTGTTGCCATGCTTGCGCCGGAGGATGCATGAGCGAGGAGCACGACGGCCGGGCGAAACCGACCATCTACGACGTCGCCAAGGCGGCTGGCGTGGCGCCGTCCACGGTGTCGCGCGCCTTCTCGCGGCCGGGCCGCGTGAACGCGGAGACCGCGAATCGCATCCAGCGCGTCGCAGAGGAGCTGGGCTACCGCACGGCCCCGTTGGCCCTGGCGCCACAGCGCACCGACAGCAAGCTGGTGTCGGTGCTGGTGTCGGACATCACAAACCCGGTCTTCTTCGCCATCATCCGCGGCGCGGAGTCCGTCGCCGCAGAGCACGGCTTCACCATGGTGCTCTCCGACTCCCAGGAATCCGCACGGCTGGAACGTGAGGCGCTCGACCGGGCCCTCACGCTCGTCGATGGCATCGTGCTCGGGTCCTCGCGCATGTCGGATTCGGCCATCCGCGCCACCGCGCAACGCAAGCCGCTCGTGATCCTCAACCGGGTCATCACCGACGTGCCGAGTGTTGTCGCGGACAACGAGGACGGCATGCGCCAGGCCGTCGAGCACCTCGCCGCGCTGGGACACGAGAGCATCGTGTACCTGTCCGGACCCGAGGCCAGTTGGACGGACGGGGTGCGCTGGGCAGCCCTCCGCACCCATGCCGCCGAGTCGGAGATCCGCGTCCGGCGCATCGGACCGCTCACACCCACCGTGCTCGGGGCGGGTGCCGCCATCGACGACTTCCTTGCCCACCCCGCCACTGCTGTCATCGCCTACAACGACCTGCTCGCCATCGGCTTCATGAAGCAGTTGCAGGCCAACGGCATGCGCGTCCCAGACGACGTGAGCGTCATCGGCTTCGACAACGCCTACGGATCGGACCTCGTCACGCCGTCGCTCACGACGGTTGCGGCATCACTGCGGGCCATGGGGACGACGGCAATGGCCCTGGTGCTCGAGCAGGTGCGCTCGCGACGTCCCGTGAAGGCGCAGGCAACCGTGCTGCCGATGCGCCTCATCGTGCGCACGTCCACCGCGGTCGCCCACGACTGAGCGGTCAGCGCACGCGGAACAGCATCTCGCCGGCGTGCGGCACGAACAGGTAGTCGGGATCGTCCTTGGGGAAGGCATCGATGTCGATGCTGGCCGGGTCGCGGTAGTTGAGGTTCATGGCCCGGCAACGCTCCTCGCTGATGCCCGTGGCGAGCGTGACCGTGATGCGGCAGTGCTCGCCCGCCTCGCGGCTGAACGTGCCCTGACCACGCAGGTGCGTGGAATGCGCAAGCAGGCCACCGGGGAAGTGTCGGTACTGCTCCCACTGCTCGGTGAAGAAGGGCATGCAGTGGTAGCCGATCTGCTCGAGCTCTGGATGGGAGAAGGCGAACTCGGTGACGTGTGGTGCGTAGATGACGACCTCACCACCATCCGCGATCGCCGGTTCGACCTTGTACATGCCCTTGGCCGCCGTCCAGATGTCCTGGTACCGGCTCGGGATGATGGAGAGCACCGAGTGCACCGGTCGGTCGAGGTAGGTGATGTGGGTGCCCGACGAGATCGCCGCGGCCGCCTCCCACGCGGGGTGGGCGCCGCCGAACGACATGGCATGCAGGTTGCCGGGACCGCTCTGCACGACGA
>JAKALQ010000064.1 GCA_021824095.1 Actinomycetes bacterium | reverse complement strand
TGCACGCCTGGCCGCAGCAGCTAGAGCCCGAGCATGCGCAGCTGCTCCACGCCGCCGCCCTGCCGCCCACGGGCACACCCCTCCCGCTCGCGCCGGACGAGGTCGAGATCGTCGCCGCCTGGGACGAGGCCATCGCCGCGCGCATCCAGCAGCGTCGGGCCGAGCGGGCTGCCGTGCACGCGGTGGCCCTCCCGGCATCGCTCACCACCACCGAGGTGCAGCGCCTCATCGCCGACCCAGACGCCTTCGTCCTCGACCTTGTCCGGCCCATGCCCTCGGCGCCGGCGCCCGCCGCCCGTCGCGGCAGCGCCTTCCATGCCTGGGTGGAGCGACAGTTCGCGGGGCAGCTGCTGCTCGGTGACGACGATGCGGGTGACGACGACGACGCCCCGCTCGCGGCGCTGCGCACGGCCTTCGAGGCCTCGGAGTGGGCGCGGCGCACACCCCTCGCCGTCGAGGTGCCGTTCGTCATCGCGCTCGGTGGGCAGGTGATGCGGGGACGCATCGATGCCGTCTACCGAGATGGCGACGGGCTCATCGTCGTCGACTGGAAGACCAACGCCCGCGCCTCCGCCGACCCGCTGCAGCTGGCGGTGTACCGCCGTGCCGCAGCCGCCCGCTTCGGGGTGCCGCTGGCCCAGGTGCGCGCCTGCTTCGTGTACGTGTCGCAGGGACGCACCGAGTGGCCCGACACCGATCTCGACCCCGGTGCGCTGCTGCGCTCACGCCTCGCGCAGGGGCTCGCCGAACCAGTCCTCGATGGCACGGCGGGCAATCGAGACACCTGACGGCAGCAGCAGCTCGCCGCTCGCCACCGCCGCGGCGAGCTCGGCGCGCGTCCACCAGCCGGCCTCCACGATCTCCTCGCCATCCACCCGGAAGTCCACCTTGGTCGTGCGGGCGTGGTAGCAGAGCATGAGGCTCGCCGGGAAGGGCCAGGGCTGGCTGCCGAGGAAGTCGAGGTCGCCCACGGCGAGGCCGACCTCCTCGAGCACCTCGCGCTGCACGGCACGCTCGGCGGTCTCACCGGGCTCCACGTACCCCGCGACGAGCGAGAAGCGCCGCTGCGGCCAGGTGCCCTGGCGGGCAAGCAGCAGGCGATCGTCGGGGTCGGTGATGACGACGATGACCGCCGGGTCGGTGCGCGGGAAGTGGCTGGTGCCATCCACGGGGCAGTGCCGCTCCCATCCGGCCATCGCCGGCACGGTCGGCGTACCGCAGCGCGGGCAGTGGGTGTGCAGTCGGTGCCATTGGTCGAGTGCCACGGCGGCCGTCGCCACTGCCGCCTCGTCGTCGCCGAGGGCGCTGCCGACCTCACGCAGCGAGCGGAAGCCGGCAGGGGGCACGTCGAAGGCGGCCGCCACGAAGGTGCGTCCGTCCGCCTGCCCGATGAGGTAGGTGGCATGTGCCATCCCGAGGCGCGCCCGCACATCGGCGAGCGCACTGCCATCCACGGCCACGTCACCGCCCGACACCCCGACGATGTGCGTGGCCGGGTCGGCGATGATGGCCTCCACGCGGGCAGCGTCCCCGCGCAGTTCGGCGAGCTTGTCGAGGTCGCCGCGGCCGAGTGCGAGTTCGGTGAGCATGGGTGCAGTCTTGCGCAGCCGACCGACCGTCGTTGTCAGGGGGCCACCGTAGGCTCGGCGCATGCTCCTCGACGGCCTCGACGACGACCAGCGCGCGGTCGCGCTCGCCACCGAGGGCCCGGTCGTGGTCTACGCAGGGGCGGGCGCCGGCAAGACGCGCGCCATCACGCACCGCATCGCGCACGCCGTCACCACCGGTGCCCACGATCCGCGTCGCTCCCTCGCCGTCACCTTCACCACGAAGGCCGCCGGCGAGCTGCGCGGGCGACTGGCCGCACTCGGGGCACCGCAGGTCACGGCGTCCACCTTCCATGCGGCAGCCCTCCGGCAGTTGCGCCACTTCTGGGGGCAGGCCATCGGTGGCGAGCCCTGGCAGATCCAGCCGTCCAAGGCGCGCCTCGTCGCCGAGGCCGCCGGTCGTGTGGGCATCGGTGGTGGCGGGGCCCTGCTGCGCGACCTCGCCGCCGACATCGAGTGGGCCAAGGTGCGCGAGGTGACACCCGAGGGCTTCGCCTCCGCGGTGCTCGCTGCGGGGCGCACGCCAGCGGCCGACGCCCGTGATGTCGCCGAGGTGTGGCGGGCCTACGAGGACGTGAAGCACCAGCGCGCACTCATCGACTTCGAGGACGTGCTGCTGCTCACGGTCGGCATGCTCGCCGACCGACCGGACGTGGCCGCCCAGGTGCGCGACCGCTACCGCTGGTTCACGGTCGACGAGTTCCAGGACGTGAACCCGCTGCAGTTCCGCCTGCTGCGCCTGTGGCTCGGCGATCGCGACGACCTCTGCGTCGTCGGCGACCCTGCGCAGACTATCTACACCTTCGCCGGTGCCGACCCGCGCTTCCTCGACGGCTTCACTGAGCACTGGCCCGATGCCACCGTCGTCACCCTTGCCCGCACCTACCGCTGCTCGCCCGAGATCGCCGCGGTGGCCAATCGCGTGCTCCTCGGCAGTCGGCATCGGGTGCAACTGCGCTCGCAGCAGCCATCCGGGGTCGCACCCGTCATCCGCGGCTTCGACGATGAGGCCGACGAGGCCGACGGCGTGGCCCGCATCATCGCCGGCTGGGTGGCAGACGGTGTGGCCCCGCGCGAGATCGCGGTCCTCTACCGCACCAACGCCCAGTCCGAGGCCTTCGAGCATGCCCTGGCGGCGGCCGGCATCGCCTACAGCGTGCGCGGATCCGAGCGCTTCTTCGACCGGCCGGAGATCCGCCGCGCCATCACCCTGCTGCGGGGCCAGGCCCTGGCCCGGGCCGATGCTCCCGTCGTCGACACCGTGCGTGATGTCGTCGCGGGCCTCGGGTGGAACCCCACGGCGCCCACCGGTGGTGCCGCCATGCGTGAGGCCTGGGAGGCGCAGTTGGCGCTCATCACCCTCGCCGAGGAGGTGGTGCGCTTCACGCCCGACGCCACGCTCGCCACCCTCGTCGCCGTGCTCGACGCCCGCGCCGAGCAGCAGCATGCGCCCACCATCGACGGCGTCACCCTCGCAAGCCTCCATGCGTCGAAGGGGCTCGAGTGGCGCAACGTCGTCATCGCCGGGTGCTCCGAGGGGATGCTGCCGCTCGCCATGGCTGAGGGGCCGGAGGCGGTGGAGGAGGAGCGTCGGCTGTTCTACGTCGGCGTCACCCGTGCCGCCCGCGAACTCGTGTGCACCTGGGCACGGGCGCGCAGTGCCGCCACCCGCAGCGTGCGGCAGCCCTCCCGATTCCTCACCGCCCTCGGCGATCCCCTGGAGGCGGGCCCGGGCAGTGGGTCGAGTGTGCGGCGTGGCAACGCCCGTCAGGCGAGGCCGCGCACGGGGCCGGCGCGCTGCCGCGTGTGCGGGGCGGCGCTCGTCACCGGTGCCGAGCGCACGCTTGGCCGCTGCGCCACCTGCCCCGGCGACGTCGACGAGGGCCTGTTCGAACGGCTCGTGCTGTGGCGCCTCACCGAGTCGCGCAGCCGCAGCGTGCCCGCCTTCGTCGTCTGCACCGACGCCACCCTTCGGGCCATCGCCGAGCAGCGGCCCACCGATCGGGCGGCCCTCGCCCGCATCAGCGGCATCGGCGCCCGCAAGCTTGAGGACTACGGCGAGGCCCTCCTCGCCATCGTCACCGCCAGCTGAGGTCAGGCGGCGCCGCGCCACTGGCAGGGGCAGTCCGGGTGCACGCGCCAGGTACGTCGGCGCACCACGGGGTCAGTGCGGTCGATGTGCAGTGTCGTGTTCACGAGCGTGCTCGGGTCGTCGCTGTCGATGACCTGTAGCAGGCGAGCCGCCGCCTCGCTTGCCACCCACATGGCAAAGGCGCTGTCGATGGGGGCGAGCGATCGGCGTGCCTGGTCGAACTGCGCGAGCAGGTCCGGCCACTGCGGGTCGGCGTCGGTGCGGTGCAGTGCGATGCAACTCCAGCACACGGTGGCACCGGGCAAGGTGAGCGGCCCGATGGTGGCGTAGCGGCTCGACGCGAGGATGCGCAGGTACGGCACCCCGGCCTCCCGATAGGCCACCTCCTCTGCCGGGTCGAGGTGGGCATCGCACACGATGGCGACGGGCCGGCCGCCACTGCGTGCGGGCAGTTCCCGGACGCGGGCGATGTGCCGGCGCAGTGCCATCGAGGGTGCCCCGCCGACGTCGGCGTCGGTGGGGCCGAAGCTGCCGACGTCCCGCAGCGCGACCGGGCGCGTGCTCGCCCGGCGGGCGCGCACCCGCAGCGAGCCCACGTGAGCGGCACTCAGCACGTCGACCAGCGCGTGGGCCACCCGGTTGTTGCCGTCGATCCACACCTCGTGCGCCCGCCTGAGCCGGTACGTGTGCTCGGCGTTGCGCCCGCAGAGGGCGAGGGCCTCAAGGTCCTGCCCCACCGCCGGGCGGCGCTCGTCATCGACATCGGCGGGCAGCAGTGTGGCCTCGAGCCCGAGGAGCCCCGCCTCACCGAGGGCGTCGAGCACCTGCCGTGCCGATCCGGGATCGATGCCGAGCGTGGGGGCGTCGGCCAGCACCCGGTCGATGGGTCGGCTGCCGTCGCAGGAGCGCAGCCAGCGCAGGAGGGCAGGGGTGGCATTGCCGATGAGCACCTGCGTGTGCGGTGCGGCGGGGTCCTCGATGACGAGCCGCGAGGCGTCGCGCCAGGCGAGGTGGGCGTGCGGGGCGAGCAGGGGAGCGGTCATGGCCGCACCCTCGCCGCTGGACGCCTGTGGATGCCGGGCCACACCCGCAGGAAATCCCTCATGAATCCGGCAAATCCGGCAGTCTCGGCGTTTCAATGGGGGTGTGGCCCACGAGAGCGGCTACGGTGTGCCCGTCCGATACGAGCCGACCCGTCGGCTACACCCGGCCCGGAGCCGGACGATGACGTACCTGGCAGCGGCCACCGCTGCTGTCGGGGAGGGAGAAGGAGGTAGCCATGGCTGAAGCGTTCGAAGGCGACGCCTACTGCGTGAAGTGCAAGGCCAAGAAGTCGCCGATCGACCGTCGTGTCGAGGAGAAGAACGGCCGTCGCATGGGCAAGGGCAAGTGCCCGGATTGCGGCACCACCGTGGTGCGCATTCTCGGCAAGGCCTGAGGCCAGTCGCCGAAGACTTCGAAGGCCCCCGCTCGCATGAGCGGGGGCCTTCGACGTGTCCGCGTTGCCGCGGTTACTCGGAGGACGCCCCCAAGCCGCATATCCGACCCGCACCTTCCCCGTGTGCGGCCCGGCCGTTTTCTCGGGTTGCGTCCGAGGAGGAATGGTACGGAGCGTCAGGAACGCGTCAACGGGCCGTTTGGATCGCGCCTGCGCGTTTCCTGTTGATAAGTCCGTCCACCTTGTGCACGACCCGTGGATGACCATCGGACCGGCTGGGGACGATCGGTGGACGCCCACCGCCATCCGCGCGAGCGCGGGCCGCTGACCTGCGACGATGCGTCCAGTCGGCTGTGGATCGTGGCCGTCGCGCGCGGTGGACAAGCCAATCGCCGAGCGGCGCGCGACACGCCGGTGCGGTGGCCTCAGTCCTCGTCGAACGACGACGGCAGGAAGTCAGGGTGCCGCCACACGCCGTCACGCTCGGCCGGGTCCTGCGCGGCCCAGAAGGCCCGCGCCTCACGCAGCCGACGCGGCCGCAGCTCGATGCCGAGCAGCTGCCCGAAGGTGCGCTCGGCCGGGCCGCCCTCGGCGCGACGGCGCATGAGCGCCTCGCGGATGGCCGCCGACCCACCGATGCGCCCACCGTGCGCCAGTTCGGTGACGTGATCGACCCAGCCCTCGATGAGGGCGATGAGCAGCTCGACGCGGGCCAGCGCCGACTCCTGACCGGGCGTCATCGGCAGCTCCATGCCGCTGCCCGCGAGCATGGCCTGCATGGCCGTCGGGTCGGACGGGTCCATGCCCTCGAGCATGGCGCGCAGGCGCTCATGGTCCACGCGCACGCCAGCCGCGTACTCGGCCACGGCGTCCCGCAGTCGCGGCCCGATCCAGGGGGCGCCATGGAACAGCCGCTGGGCGGCCGCCTCCCGCAGCGCGAGCAGCGTCTCGACGTCACGCAACGGCAGCTCATGCGCGTCTGCGAAGGCACGGGTGTTGCCGGTGACGAGCGCCACCGCGCCGTCACGCGTGAGCGGGATGCCGATGTCGGACGGGCCCCACACGTCCTGGGCGAGGGCGCCGAGCGCCTGCCCCACCTGCTGCGCGGCCATCATCGACGCCATCGCACGGGCGATGCGCGTCATCTGCTCCATCATGGCGCCGAGCTCCGCCGGCACCTCCTGCGCCGCCATGGCCTCGGCCACACCGCGCTCCATGGACTGTGCGATGGGCTCGAGCAGCGCCTTCCAACCGTCGAAGGTGGCCTGCAGCCACTCGCTGCGGCTCCACGCCTCCGCCTGTGCCGACGGGGCGGGCAGGTCGAGCACACCATCGAGCCACACCTGGGCCAGGTCGGCCGCGGCCCGCACACGGGCGCGCTCGGCGTCCACCACGCTCGGGTCGCCCTGCTGGGCCACGACCGCGCGTGCGGTCTGCAGCACGGCATCCCAGTCGACGGCACCGGCCGGCAGCCCGTCGGCTCGCTGCATCATGGCGCCGAGCCGCTGCAGCATGGCACCGAAGTCGGACATGTCGAACGGCTGCTGATCCATGGTCGCTCCCGCCTGCAGGCTGTGGTCGGCATTGTCCTCGCCGCCGGCGACAGTCGCGAATGCCGTAGATTTGGCCGCCGGAGGACGTGATGGCGATTCTGCTCTGGCTGGCGATCCCGATCGTGGCAGCGATCGGTGCTGCGACGTGGGTTTCCACGCGCGGCCGCGCGGCGTCCCCCGAGGAGCAGCAGCGGGGGATCTCCGAGATGCAGCGCTTCCAGGAGGCCATGCTGCGGCCGCTGCCGCGCCGCGAGGACGAGGACTGACGTCCGGTACGTCAGGGTTCGATTCACCCCTCGTCAGCCCCGGGCAATAGCCTGTCCCCATGACCGACGAACGTCCGCCGACCCGGCAACGCATCTTCATCGTCGTGGCCGTCATCATCGGCCTCCTCATCGCCGGGTTCCTGAGCCTTGCGGGCTTCTGGACCGACAAGCTGTGGTTCGACTCCGTGCACTTCACCGAGGTGTTCACCACCACCTTCCTCACGAAGGCGGTGCTGTTCATCGGTGCCGGTGTCATCACGGGCGCGGTGTTCGCCGGGGCCATGGTGTGGGCCCATCACGGGCGTCCGGTCTTCCTGCCATCCACGCCCGAGGCGCAGGCCCTGCAGCAGTACCGTGACGCCTTCGAGCCGGTCCGCCGCCTCGCCACCGTCGCCGGTGCGCTGCTCTTCGCGTTCTTCGCCGGCACGTCCGCGGCGCAGTCGTGGAGCCACTACCTGCTGTGGCGCAACGCGGTCCCGTTCGGCACGAAGGACCCCCAGTTCGGGCTCGACATCTCCTTCTTCACCTCGGTGCTGCCGTGGTACCGCGACCTCCTCGGCGTCGCCAACAACGCGGTCGTCATCGGCGGCCTCACCTCGCTCGCCATGCACTACATGTACGGCGGCCTGCGTCCGCAGGGCGGCGAGCGCACCTCCGCGGCCGCCCGCACGCAGCTGTCGGTGTTCGGCGGTGCCTTCCTGCTGCTGCACGCGGCATCGCTGTGGCTCGACCGTTACGACCTCGCCACCGCCGACCACTCGCTCATCACCGGCCTGCAGTACACCGACGTCCACGCGTCGCTGCCCGGCACCACCACGCTCTCGGGCATCGCACTCGTGTGCGCCGTGCTGTTCTTCGCCAACGCCTTCCGACGCAACTGGGCCCTGCCCGTGCTCGGCACCGGCCTCATGGTGCTCTCGAGCATCCTCATCGGCGGTGTGTGGCCGTCGGTCGTGCAGCAGCTGCAGGTGAAGCCCAACGAGCAGGCCAAGGAGTCGCCGTACCTCGCGCGCAGCATCACGAACACGCGCGCCGCGTACGGGGTGGCGTCGGCCAAGGTGCTGCAGTACAGCGCGGTCGACACCGTGAACCCCACGGCCATCGCGAAGGATCGCGGCACCCTCGCCGACATCCGCCTCATGGATCCCAACATCCTCGGCACCACCTTCCAGCAGCTGCAGCAGATCAAGGGCTTCTACTCCTTCCCGCAGTCGCTCGACATCGCGCGCCTCATGAACAACGGCAAGCCCCAGGAGTCGGTGTTCGCGGTGCGCGAGCTCAACCTCGCGGGCGTTCCCGAGTCGCAGCGCAACTGGGTCACGTCCACCCTCATCTACACGCACGGCATCGGCATGGTGGCGGCACCCGACAACGCGGTGACGCCCGACGGGCAGCCGTCATTCTTCGAGTCGGACGTGCCGCCCACGGGCTCGCTGCACATCACGCAGCCGCGCATCTACTTCGGCGAGAACTCGCCCACCTACTCCATCGTCGGCGCGCCGAAGGGTGCGCAGCCGCGCGAGCTGGACTACCCGGACGACACCGCGGCCAATGGGCAGCAGAGCTACACCTACACCGGCACCGGTGGCGTGCCGCTCGGCAGCGCGCTCAACCGCCTGCTGTTCGCGGCCCGCTTCAGTGACCAGAACATCCTGCTGTCCAACGCCATCACGAGCGCGTCGCGCATCCTCTTCAACCGCGACCCGCGCAGCCGCGTCGAGCAGGTGGCGCCGTGGCTCACGGTCGACAGCGACCCGTACCCCACCGTCGTCGACGGCCGCATCGTGTGGGTGCTCGACGGCTACACGACGTCGTCGTCGTACCCGTACTCGCAGCACACCGACCTCGCGACGGCGCTGTCGAACTCGGTCACCGCACCGGCCAACGACCTCATGGGTCAGACCGTGAACTACATGCGCAACTCGGTGAAGGCCACCGTCGACGCCTACGACGGCACGGTGCGCCTCTACGCCTGGGATCCCACCGATCCGCTGCTGCGCACGTGGGAGCACGCGTTCCCGGGCACGGTGCTGCCGAAGTCGGCGATCCCGTCGCAGTTGCTGCCGCAGCTGCGCTACCCCGAGGACCTGTTCAAGGTGCAGCGTGAGGTGCTGAAGAAGTACCACATCACCGATCCGGCCTCGTTCTTCTCCGGCGAGAACTTCTGGATCATCCCCGACGATCCCACGCGTGCCGGTGGCACGCAGCCGCCGTACTACCTGACGTTGCAGACGCCGGGCATGCAGGCGCCCGCCTTCTCCATCACCACCACGTACGCGCCCGCGAAGCGTCCGTCGCTCGCGGCGATCATGGCGGTCGACTCACAGGCGGGTCCCGACTACGGCACCATCCGCATCCTGCAGCTGCCAAGCCAGACCACCATCCCCGGCCCGGTGCAGGCGCAGAACAACTTCGAGTCCGACCCGGCCATCTCGAGCGCCTTGTCCCTCCTGCGACGCGGCGGCTCTGACGTGGTGCTCGGCAACCAGCTGTCGCTGCCGGTGGGCGGTGGCGTGCTGTACGTCGAGCCCGTGTACGTGCAGGCGACGGGTGGCAACGGCTACCCGTTGCTGCGCAAGGTGATCGTGGGCTTCGGGCAGCAGGTCGTCATGGCCGACACCCTCGACCAGGCCCTGCGCACCGTCATCGGGGTGTCTGGCGGCGGTACGACCACGGGCGGTGGCGCTGCCGGTGGTGGGGCCACCACGGGTGGCGGCACGTCCACGGGTGGTGGCACGCCCATCACCGCGGGCACGGCGGCGGCTGACCTCGCGCAGGCGCTCGCCGACGCGCAGTCGGCTTACACGCAGGGTGAGGCGGCGCTCAAGGCCGGTGACTTCACGGCCTACGGTGCGGCGCAGAAGCGGCTCATCGCCGCCATCACCCGCGCCCAGGCGGCACAGGCCAAGCTCAAGTAGCCACGACGCACGGCCGCGGCTCGCGGCTGTCGACCCAGGGGAGGGCCCATGACCCATCCACGTGCCGGCACGGTGGCACTCGTCGACGACCTCGTCGATGTGCCCGCGCTCATTACCGCGTACTACTCGCTGCATCCCGATGTGTCCGAGGTGGCCCAGCGGGTGGCCTTCGGTACCTCGGGGCACCGCGGCTCCTCGCTCGACACCGCGTTCAACGACGATCACATCGCAGCGGCCACGCAGGCCATCTGCGAGTACCGGGCGTCGCAGGGCATCGCCGGGCCGCTCTTCCTCGGGCGTGACACGCATGGACTGTCCACGCCTGCGTGGACGACGGCCATCGAGGTGCTCATCGCCAACGGCGTCACCGTGCTCATCGACAGCGCCGATCGCGTCACGCCCACGCCGGCCGTGTCGCACGCCATCCTCACCCACAACCGTGGGCGGGCGGCGACGGATGCGGCGCGCGCTGACGGCATTGTCGTGACGCCGTCGCACAATCCGCCGCGTGACGGCGGCTTCAAGTACAACCCGCCGGACGGTGGCCCCGCGGGCACTGACATCACGGGCGTCATCCAGGCTCGCGCCAACGAGCTGCTCGCGGGCGGCCTGCGCGAGGTGCGTCGGGTGCCGGCGTCACGCGCGATCGCGGTGTGCGGGCGCTACGACTACGTCAGCACCTACGTCGACGACCTGCCGTCCGTCGTCAACCTCGACGCCATCCGTGACGCGGGCCTGCACATCGGTGCCGACCCGCTCGGTGGTGCGAGCGTCGACTTCTGGGCCGCGATCGCGGAACGCCACCGCATTGACCTCACCGTCATCAACCCGGTCACCGATCCCACGTGGCGCTTCATGTGCCTCGACTGGGACGGGCGCATCCGCATGGAC
>JAKALQ010000143.1 GCA_021824095.1 Actinomycetes bacterium | reverse complement strand
CCTGCGCGACAACGGGAAGCGCATCCAGGCCCGCATCGACTGGATCGGCAACATCACCTTCGCCATCGGCCTCACCTCGCTGCTCACCGCCATCGTCTACGCCATCCAGCCCTACGGCACCTCGGCGATGGGCTGGACGAACCCGTCGGTCGACGCCGCCCTCATCGTGGGCCTCGCCTTCCTCGCGCTCTTCATCCGCATCGAACTGCGCGTGGACTCGCCCATGTTCGACCTGCGCCTGTTCAAGAACCGCGCCTTCTCCATGGGCAGCTTCGCCGGCCTGCTCTCCGCGACGGCGCGTGGCGGCCTGCAGTTCATGCTCATCATCTGGCTGCAGGGCATCTGGCTGCCGCAGCACGGCTACTCGTACGACGCCACCCCGCTGTGGGCCGGCATCTACCTGCTCCCGATGACGATCGGCTTCCTCATCGCCGGTCCCGCGGCCGGCTTCCTGTCCGACAAGCACGGCGCGCGCATCCTGTCGACGATCGGCATGGTGGTGTACGCCCTCAGCTTCGTCGGCCTGCTGCTCATCCCGACGAACTTCAACTACACGGCGTTCGCTGCGCTCATCGCCATCAACGGCATGTCCGGCGGGCTGTTCGCGGCCCCGAACTCGACGGCCATCATGAACAGCGTGCCGGCTGCCAACCGCGGCGGTGCCGCCGGCATCCAGGCCGCCTTCCTCAACTCCGGGTCGGTGCTGTCGATGGGCCTGTTCTTCTCGCTCATGATCGTCGGCCTCGCCGGCGCACTGCCGTCCGCACTCGTCACGGGCCTCACGGCGCACGGCGTGAGTGCGGCCGAGGCACACGCGCTCTCGCAGTTGCCGCCGGTGGCGATCCTGTTCTCGTCGCTGCTCGGCTTCAACCCGCTCGCGACCCTGCTCGGGTCTGCCAGCGCCGCCCATGTGACGAGCGCGCAGTGGGCGGTGCTCACGGGTCGTCAGTTCTTCCCGCAGATGATCACCGATCCCTTCCACAACGGCCTCGTCGTGGTGTTCGGCATGGCGATCGTGATGTCGTTGGTGGCGGCCGTGTTCTCCGCGCTCCGCGGCGCGCGCTACGTGCACGAGGAGGTGCACGCGCCGGCACAGCACGTGCACGAGCACCTCGTCGACCTCGCCGCCTCGAGTGGCGCGGTGCCCGGCGAGCCCGCCCTCGAGAACGAACTGCTGTGACCACCTCGACGCCCACGCTGCAGACGGTCGAGATCGCCGACCGTCTGCAGCGCGTCGTCGCCCAGTTGGGGCGCATCCTGCGGCGCGGCGCCGTCACCGAGCTCACGCCATCGCAGGTGTCGATGCTCGGGACGATCTGGAAGTTCGACGGCTGCCGCATCGGCGAGCTCGCCACGCGGGAGTCGGTGAGCAATCCGGTGGCCACGCGAGTCGTGGCCTCGCTGGAGACACACGGCCTCGTCGAGCGTGAGGCCGACGCACAGGACGGGCGTGCCAGCCTCGCGCACATCACGGACGCCGGGCGCGCGGCCCTGGCCGAGTTCCGACGAGTTCGTGGGCAGGTGCTGCAGGAGCAGCTCGACGGCTTCAGCGCCGATGAGCGCGAGGTGCTGGCTCAGGCCCTGCCCCTGCTGGAGCGGCTCGCCGAGCGGTGAGGGCACCGGTGGCGTGTGGCGCCCCGACAGCACGCGGGGACGCCCCGGGCGACTGGGTCACGGCTGCTGCGTGGCGCCCGGGCAGCACGCGTTGCATGGCGTTCCGTTTTCTCATGCATGAGCGGTTCTTGTATCGCTCATGCATGAGAAAACGGAACGCCATCTGCGCACGAGGACCGCAGGGACGGTTGGAGGCCCCCTCCTCGCGCAACGTGCCTGCGACCCCGTCAGCCCCGTACGGGGTTGGTGAGCGCACCGAGCCCGGGGATGGCCACCGTCACCGAGTCGCCGTCCTGCATGGGCCCGATGCCCGCCGGCGTGCCCGTGAGGATCACGTCACCGGGCAGCAGCGTCATGACCGACGATGCGAACTCGATGATCTCGTACACGTCGCGCTCGAGGTGCGACAGGCTCGAATCCTGGCGTGTTTCGCCGTTCACGGTGCAGGTGATGCGCTGGTCCTCCGGCACGAAGTCGTTGACGATCCACGGGCCGAGGGGGCAGAAGGAGTCGAAGCCCTTGGCCCGCGTCCACTGCCCGTCCCGCTGCTGCAGGTCGCGTGCGGTGACATCGTTCGCGAGCGTGTAGCCGAGGATGTACGACGCTGCCTCCGCGCGCGGCACATTGCGGGCCATGCGGCCGATGACGATGGCGAGTTCGGCCTCATGATCGACGCGCTCGCTCTGCCAGGGCAGGTTGATGGGATCGTTGGGGCCGATCACTGCCGTGTTGGGCTTGAGGAAGATGATGGGCTCCGGCGGCACCGAACCGCCCATCTCACGCGCGTGGTCGGCATAGTTCTTGCCGACGCACACAAGCTTCGACGGGATCACGGGCGCGAGCACGCGCACCGCCCCGAGCGGCAGTTCGACGCCCGTGCTCTCGAGCTCA
>JAKALQ010000063.1 GCA_021824095.1 Actinomycetes bacterium | reverse complement strand
CTCGATGTCGCCGTGGACTTCATCGCGGTGCTCGGCATGCTCCCGGTCGTGCACGGCCTTGGCAGCCTCGTCTGGGCCTGGACGCCGATCCGGGACCGCACCGAACTGCCCGACGCCATCCTCGTCGGCCTCTCCGTCTTCGCCGTCGCAACCAGCCTCCTGTCCCATGGCCTCGATGGAGCCTCCCGCGGCAGCCTCGCCTCCATGGCCGTGAATGACCTCGGTGTACTCGTCGACATCGTGGTCGTCGCGCTCATCGTGGCCGCCTTGCAGGCCGCGGACTGGCCCCGACGAGGCCCTCTGCCCTGGCTGCTGGGGGCCGGTCTGGCGATGGCGGGCACGGACGGTGCCTACCTGGTGGCCATCACGCATGGCACCTACGTCCCGGGCGGCGCCATCGACGTGGGCTGGCCAGTGACCGGGCTCTTGCTCACCATCGCATCGCAATCGCGAGCCGCTCCAACCGGCAGCACCTCGCCAATTGCGCAACGCGCCCCGCTCGTCATGCCCACCGTTCTCGTGGCAGCGGTCGCTGCGGTCCTCGTCATCCCTGACGTCGGCCCGATGCGCTGGCTGGCGCGGTCTGCCGCAGTGCTGGCCGTCGCCTTCGCGGCCATCCGCATGCACATCGCCGTGCGGCACGCCCTCGGGCTCGCCACCGAACTGCGCGAGGCGCGACTGGACCCGCGCACGGGGCTGCCGAACCGCCGCGCCCTGCTCGCGCTCCAGGAACGCGAGCTGCGGGGATCGACACTCGTGATCCTCGCCATCGATGGGGTGGAGGACGTCACCGCCCGCCACGGTGTGGCCACCGGCGAGGCCGTGGTCACGGCGATCGTCGCGCGCCTGCGCATGGACCTGCGTGGCGCGGACACCGTGCTGCGCCTCGGCGAGGACGAGTTCGCGCTCGTGTTGCGCGATGTGCCCGCACAGGCGGTCGCCCACCTGGCTGAGGCACTGGTGGAGCGCATCGAGCAGCCCCTCGAGATCGCCGGGCACTCCCTGTCCGTCTCGGCGTGTGCTGGCATTGCGGAGCCAGCGGGTAACCACCCGTCACCGGAGCGGCTGCTGGCCGAGGCGTCGATGGCACTGCGAGCGGCGCAGGCCTCGGGCGGTGGGATCGTGCGGGCCTTCACCGGGCAGGTCGGGCCGACGTCCGAGGAGCGCCTGCGCATGCGGCGGGCAATTCGAGGGGCGTTCCACGCCGATGCCGAGGCGTTCGTGCCGTACTACCAACCCATCGTCGACCTCACCGATGGTTCGATCCTGGCCCTCGAGGCGCTCGTGCGATGGCACGTCGACGGGCACGTGCTCGCGCCGGCGGCGTTCCTGCAGGAGATCGCCCGCGCGGATGCCATGCCCGCGCTCACCATGCACATGCTCACGCGCTCACTGCGCGAACTGCGCGGCGCGGGCCTCGACCTGCCAGTCACCGTGAACGTGCCGCCCGACCTCGTCGACGCCAGCCTCGCCACGATGGTGCAGGGGGCCGTGCGCACTAGCGGTTCCCAACCCCGGCACCTCATCGTCGAGGTCACCGAGGACGCGATCATCGCCGACCCGCAGCGCGGTGCCAGCGTGCTCGCGGGCCTCCGCAGCGACGGCGTGCGCGTGCTGCTCGACGACTTCGGCACGGGCTGGTCGGGCCTGTCGCTGTTGCGTGACTTCCCGCTCGACGGCATCAAGCTCGATGCCAGTTTCGCGGCGCCCATGTGGGCGGATCCCACGACGACCACGATTGTCCGGGGCATCGCAGGGGTGGCCGCGGAGCTGGGGCTGCTCGTCATCCACGAGGGCATCGAGACCGACGAGCACGTGGCCGCATTCCGGGCCCATGGGGTGCGATACGTGCAGGGCTTCGCCTGCGGACGACCCATGCCGATCGCGGACCTCGTGCGCTGGTGCTCGCTGCACGCCGAGTCGAACGGCACCGCCCCGTAGGCTTCCGCCATTCCGAACAGCAGGGAGTGCGCATGTCCGTCGACCTTCGCGGCCGCGATCTCGTGCGCGAGATCGACCACACTGCCGAGGAACTCACGGCACTGCTCGATGTCGCGAGTGTGTTGAAGCGTGCCGGTCGGCAGCGGGTGCGGCACCTGGAGCGACGCAACATCGCGCTCGTGTTCGAGAAGACGTCGACGCGCACCCGCTGCGCCTTCGAGGTGGCGGCCCACCATCAGGGCGCCGACGTCACCTACCTCGACCCGTCAGGCTCGCAGTTCGGGCACAAGGAATCCACGGCGGACTCTGCGCGCCTGCTCGCCCGCATGTTCGACGCCATTGAGTTCCGTGGCCATGCCCATGCGACCGTCGAGACCCTCGCGGCGCACGCGGATGTGCCGGTCTACAACGGCCTCACGGACACCTGGCACCCGACGCAGATGCTGGCGGACTTCCTCACCATGCGTGAGCACACCGTCACGTCCGGACTGCGCGAGGTCTCGTTCGCCTACCTCGGTGATGCCCGCTTCAACATGGGCAACTCGCTGCTCGTCACCGCCGCCATCCTCGGTGCCGATTGCCGCATCGTCGCACCCCGGGCGCTCTGGCCGGACGCATCCGTGCGCGCCATCGCCGAGGCGGCTGCGGCCCGCTCCGGCGCCCGCCTCACCGTCACCGAGGACCTCGACGAGGGCCTGCGCGGCGCGGAGTTCGTGCACACGGACGTGTGGGTGTCGATGGGGGAACCCGAGGAGGCGTGGGACGAGCGCGTGGCCCTGTTGCGCCCGTACCGGGTTGATGTTGAGGCCCTGCGTCGCACCGGTCGCAGTGACGTGCAGTTCATGCACTGCCTGCCCGCGTACCACGATCAGGCCACACCCACCGGCCGGCATGCGGCCGAGCGCTATGGCCTCACGGATGGCATCGAGGTGTCGTCCGAGGTGTTCGACGGGCCGGCCAGCATCGTGTGGGACCAGGCCGAGAACCGACTGCACACCATCGAGGCCCTGCTCGTCGCCACGCTCGGCGACCTGGAGACGGGCGCCATCGTCGGCTGACGGCCCGGCCGATCTACACTTGCCCCATGCCGCTCGAGACACCCGGACTGTCGACGCTCCCCGAGGAGCGCACCCAGACGTGGACCGACGAGGGCGACCACGAGCGCTTCGCGCACTACGTCCGCAAGGACAAGATCGTGGAGAGCGCCGTCACCGGCACGCCCGTTGTGGCCCTGTGCGGCAAGGTGTGGGTGCCGACCCGCGACCCCTCCCGCTTCCCGGTGTGCCCCGACTGCCAGCGCATCTACGAGGGCAAGCCCGTCGGTGGCGACGGCAACGGCGAGCACTGACCAGCCTCAGCGCACTCCCTCGTCCGGCACTGTCCGGGACGTGACGGCCTACTGCCTCAGCAGCCGCCGATGGCTGCCGCGACGGTGTCGATTGCGAGCCGGGTCTTCCAGCGCACGTACTCGTTGGGCTGCACCCCGTTCACGAGGATGGCAAAGGGTCGCCAGCGGCCCTGTGGTGCCGGTGCGTACCCGGCCAGGGTGACCACCTGCTCCAGGCTGCCGGTCTTCGCGTAGAGGCGTCCTCGCACGCACTTCGACGGTGCCGTCGTGTAGCGGTACCAGAGGGTGCCGGTGCGCCCCGCGCGCGGCAGCAGCGTCGGCAGGATTGCCGTGCGCGGACGTGCCAGGTCGAGGTGCAGCAGTTGCGCCAGGGTGGCGGCCGTGAGGCGGTTGTTGTGCGACAGACCCGAGCCGTCGACGAGTCGCACGGTGGCCGTGTCGACCCCGAGTGAGGCGAGCGTCTCGAGGGCAGTGGTGCGGGCGTCGGCCCAGCTGGCGGTGCGGCCGGACGCGAGGGCGGAGAGCCGGAAGAGCATCTCCGCGGTGTCGTTGTCGCTCACGAGCAGCATGTGCTGGATCGCCGATCGCAGGGTGTAGCCCGCGATCGAGGCGATGGTCTCACCGGCTGACACCTCGCGACCCGCGAACGGCGCGTGCACCCCCATGCCCGCCAGGATGGTGCGAAACACCTTGCCGGCGGCCAGCCCGCTGTCGGGCACGCGCTGGCCGTCGACCACCAGGGCGCGCACCGGCCGCTCCTCGACGGGGATCCAGCTGGCCGGCACACCCGGCTGCAGCGTGGGGGTGGGGAAGAGCGAGTCGTCGATGACGATACGGGAGGGCGTGAGGCCCTGTGCGGTGAGGGTGTCGACCGCCTGACGGGCCAACGTGGTGAGTTGTGCCTTCGTGAGCTGCGGATCGCCCCCGCCGACGAGGGCCAGCGTGGACGTGGCGGTGTCGAAGCGCACCGTCGTGTGCGGGCGCCAGTTGGCGCCGAGGTGCTCCAGTGCCACCGTGGTCGTCACGATCTTCATTGTCGACGCGGGCATGAGCTGCAGCTCGGGGTTGTGCGCCCACAGTGTCGAGCCGTCCTCATTGAGGGCGATCTCGCCGAGGGCGCTCGGCAGGCGCAGCGCGGCGGCACGCTTCGTGATGAGGCGCTCGACGGACATGCGGGTGACGAGGCTTGAGATGGTGAACTGCGGCAGGGCACCGGCGGACGCCTGCGTCGAGGTGGTCGTGGCCGGTACTGCGGTCTGCGTGTCGGTGGTGGCGGTGGAGGAATCGGCACCGTAGGCGGACACCGGCAGCAGCGCGAGGGCCACCACGGCGATGGCAAGACGTCGGCGCAGCACGTGGCAAGGGTAGCGGCGTGGGTCGACGCACCACGCCGCTACCCTTGCCACGTGCAGGATGCGTGCATGCAGCCCATCGGGGTCTTCGACTCCGGTGTCGGTGGGCTCACCGTGGCCCGCGCCATCATCGACCAGCTGCCGCACGAGCAGGTGCTCTACGTCGGCGACACCGCCCGTGGCCCCTACGGCCCCCGGCCCCTCGCCGAGGTGCGCAGCTTCGCCCTCGAGATCATGGACGGCCTCGTCGCCCGTGGGGTGAAGGCCATCGTCATCGCGTGCAACACCGCGAGTGCGGCCGTACTGCGCGATGCCCGCGAGCGCTACGACATCCCCGTGCTCGAGGTCATCCAACCTGCGGCTCGACGCGCCGCGCGCACCACGCGCAACGGGCACATCGGGGTCATCGGCACCCAGGCCACGATCACGAGCGGCGTGTATGACGACGCCCTCGCCGCGCTGCCCGACGTGCGGCTCGAGTCGGTGGCATGCCCCAGCTTCGTCGGGTTCGTCGAGTCGGGCATCACCACCGGGCCGGAGTTGCTGCGTGATGCGCACGCGTACCTCGACCCCATCGTCGCGAGCGGCATCGACACCCTCGTCCTCGGATGCACGCACTACCCGTTGCTCACCGGCGTCATCCAGTACGTCGTCGGTGATGACATCACGCTCGTCTCCAGCGCGGAGGAGACCGCGAAGGACCTCTATCGCGTGCTCACCCAGAACGACCTGCTGCGGCCAGCTGCAGCCCCGGCGCCGCGGCATGTGTTCCTCGCCACCGGCGATCCTGCGCCCTTCGCCGAGCTCGGCCGGCGCATCCTCGGTGCGGCCGTCGCGGCCGAGCACGTCGCCTTCGGCGCCCTCGCCTGAGCGTCGGCCCTACGCTTCGGGCATGCGATCGGACGGACGAGCCAACACCCAACTGCGAGCAGTGACCTTCGAGCGCGGCTGGTCCGCGCATGCTGAGGGATCCTGCCTCGTCTCCTTCGGCGACACGAAGGTGCTGTGCACCGCGTCGTTCACGGCCGGCGTGCCGCGCTGGCGCAAGGACTCCGGGCTTGGGTGGGTCACCGCCGAGTACGCGATGCTGCCCCGCGCCACCACCACGCGCAATGATCGTGAATCGGTGAAGGGGCGCCTTGGCGGGCGCACGCAGGAGATCTCGCGCCTCATCGGCCGATCGCTGCGGGCCGCCGTCGATCTCTCGCATCTCGGTGAGAACTCCATCGTCATCGACTGCGATGTGCTGCAGGCCGACGGTGGCACCCGCACCGCCGCCATCACCGGCGCCTGGGTCGCGCTGTATGACGCCATCGGGTGGGCCGTCGAGCGCGGCACCGTGCGCGACCTCGACGCAGCGCTGCCACGCTCCGTTGCTGCCGTGAGCGTCGGCATCGTCGATGGTGAGACGCGGCTCGACCTGCACTACGCGGACGATGTGCGCGCCGACACCGACATGAACGTCGTCATGACGGGCGACGGGCGCTTCGTCGAGGTGCAGGGCACCGCCGAGGGTGAGCCCTTCGAGCGGGCATTGCTCGATGAGCTCCTCGGCCTCGCCGCCGGCGGCTGCGCCGAACTCACCGCCCTGCAGCGGGCCGCGGTGCGCGCATGACCATCCGCGTCGTCCTCGCCACGGGCAACGCCCACAAGGTGGGGGAGGTACAGCGCATCCTCGGTGCCCTGTCCGCCGACATCGAGGTGCTCGCACTGTCGGCCTGGCCGGACGCTCCCACGCCCGTTGAGGACGGGCTCACCTTCGCCGAGAACGCGCTCATCAAGGCGCGCTCGGCCGCGGCGCACACGGGGTTGCCGGCGATCGCCGATGACTCCGGCATCTGCGTCGACGCCCTCAATGGCATGCCCGGCATCTACTCCGCCCGTTGGGGTGGTGAGCATGGCCGTGACGCGGAGAACCTTGCGCTGCTGCTCGCGCAGGTGCGCGATGTGCCCGCTGCGCGGCGTGGTGCCAGCTTCGTGTGTGCCGCCGCGCTGGCCACGCCGGACGGGCACGAGCGCGTCGTCGAGGGCACCGTCGACGGCGTCCTCACCACCGAGCCTCGCGGCACCGGTGGCTTCGGCTACGACCCCGCATTCCTCCCGCACGGCTACGACCGCACCACCGCCGAACTCGACCCCGAGGAGAAGGACGCCATCAGCCACCGCGGCGCGGCCTTCCGTGCCCTCGCGCCCATCGTGCGGGAGTTGCTGGGGTAGCACCAGCGTGCAGCGCGGCGCGGCGGGCGTGACGGGGGTGGCGTGACGCGTCGGGCCACTGTGCCAGCGTCGTTTCTGCGTGCAGTGCACGCCGATAGTGACACGTTCGCTGCATCTGCGTGCAGTGCACGTGCGTACGGCGCGGCGCGGCGGGCGTGACGGGGTGGCGTGACGCTCCCGGTCGCAGTGTTCCTCGCTCGCTGCGCTCGCTCGTCAACAATCCCTCTTCACTCGGGGATGCAAGCGAGCTTGCATCCCGCTCACTCATCGGTCTTGTGCGGGTGTTCGCGCTTCGCGCTCAACCCTTCTGCTCGCTCGGATGAGCGAACGAGTTCGCTCATTGCTCACTCGCAGTGCGGGTGGCGGGGGTCGAACCCGCATGCCTTGCGGCGAGAGCTTTTAAGGCTCCTGCGTCTGCCATTGCGCCACACCCGCGTGGCGGTGCCGTGCGGGCGGGGGGACTTGAACCCCCACGCCTTGCGGCACAGGAACCTAAATCCTGCGTGTCTGCCTGTTCCACCACGCCCGCGTCGGGGTGCGCCACCCCGGAGGCACACCCTACGGCCCGGTCCCTTCCGGGAGCAGCCGGCGTACGCTGCAGCCATGGAACGCAAGCCCGAGGACATCGTCCAGGACATCGACGCGACCCGCGCCCGCCTCGTCGCCAACCTTGACGAGATCGCCGACCGCGTCACCCCAGAGGAGATCGCGCGACGCACCGCCGCCAAGGCGCGTCACGGCGCCTCGCGTGCATACGGGCAGGTGCGCGACTTCTACATCGACGACGTGAGCGGTCAGGTGCGCCAGGAGCGGGCCGTGAAGACGGGCGCCATCGCCGTCGCCCTGCTCGTGCTGCGCAAGCTGCTGAAGTAGCCGCGCGTGGAGCTCCACGCACTCGGCATCATCGCAATCGCGGGGCTCATCGCGGGGCTCATCAACGGTGTCGTCGGGGGCGCCAGCCTCATGACGTACCCGGTGCTCATCGCCACCGGCCTGTCGCCCGTGAACGCCGTCGTCACGAACATCATCGGCATGGGCGGCGGCAACCTCTTCGCGGTGCTCCCTGCCCTGCGCACCCGTCGCCCCCTGCTGCGGGCCTGGCTCGGATCGGCGGGCATCACCGCCATCGGCGCCCTCATGGGGGCCGTCCTGTTGCTCGTCTCGCCCGAGCGCTTCTTCGCGGCCATCGTGCCGGTGCTCGTCGCCTTCGCCACCATCACCATGCTCGTGCCGCGCCCCGTGCTGCAGCCCCACGGTCCCGGCCATCCCCACACCAACCTGCGACTGTGGAGTAGCGGCGTGTACAGCGGCTACTTCGGCTCGGGCATGGGTGTCATCAGCATCGCGGTGCTCTCTCGCGACGGTCGCCTCGACATGCGCGAGGTGGCCGTGGTGAAGAACCTCGTGATCGCGGCGGCGAACACGGTCGCCTCCGTGTTCTTCCTTTGGACGGGCCACGCCGACCTGCCCCGGGCCATCGTCCTCTTCGCCTCCTCGGCACTCGGCGGCTACCTCAGCGGCAGCGCCATCGACCGATCCAACCCCGACCTGCTGCGATGGCTCGTGGTCGCGATCGGTCTCGGTTCCACGACCTATTTGACCCTGCGCGTCCTGCACTAGTTATCCTGCGGGGGTGATGCCGGATCCCGTCCTCGACCGTCGGGCCACGCCCCGTCAGGCTCGAGCGAGGGAGCGGGTCGAGTCCATCCTCGCGGCCGCGCGTCGCATCATCGAGGAGGACGGCGTCGAGCCCCTCTCCACGCAGCGCATCGCCAAGGTCGCGGGCATCCCCGTCGGCAGCGTGTACCAGTTCTTCCCCAACAAGCACTCGATCGTGCTCGAGCTCGCAAAGCGCTCACTCGTGCCGATGAACGACCTCGTCGATCGCACGAGCCCCGCACCCGCCGGTGAGGAGCAGTGGTGGTCGTGGTGGGAAGCCTTCCTCGACGGCCTCATCGCACTGTGGCGCGAGGACGCAAGTGGCGGCGCCATCTGGAGCGCCTGCGCCGGCACGCCCGAACTCTTCGCCCGTGCCAGCGAACTCGAACTCGAGTACGCCCGCGGTGTTGCCGGCCGCCTCTCGCCCCTCTTCCCGCACGACAGCGTGCGCGTGCAGGAGCGGCGTGCGGTCATCCTCTCGCGCATGATCGCCTTCGGCCTCGACTGCGCGTGGTTCGGCGGGAGCTGGGACGAGGATGCCGCCCAGGTCGTGAAGCGCACGGCCGTGGCAGCGCTCGCTGCCGAAGTGGGGGCCGCCCGAATGGCCGCCACTGCCCGTCGGTGAGTTCCCTGCGAACCCCTTGACATCCGGCCGCTGCCGGCGCACCCTGCAGTTGTTCGGTTCCATCCGAAGGCAGAGGGGATCAGACGCCACGGCGCAACGATCACAACAGTGAGCAATCAGGACGAGTGCCGAACACGCCCCCGTTACCGTCGATGAAGAGAGGCTGATGACGATTCCGGTAGACGACAGGTGAGGCGGCCACGATTGATGTCGTGGCCGCCTCGTTGTTCCTAGCATTGCCGTCCATGGATCCGCATCCCGCCTCCGCCCACATCGCCCATCGCGACGCCACGTCCCTGCTTGCCGAGCTTGATGCGGGGACGTGCACTGCCGTCGATGTCGTCACCGACCTGCTCGACCGCATCGCCGCCATCGACGACCCCGCCAGCCCCATCGCCCTGCGCTCCGTCGTGGCCATCGCACCCGACGCCCTCGCCGTCGCCCAGGAACGTGATCGTGAGCGTGCGGCCGGGCGACTGCGGGGCCCGCTGCACGGTGTGCCGGTGCTGGTGAAGGACAACATCGAGGTGCGCGGGCTGCCGGCCGCAGCCGGCTCACTGGCCCTGGTCGATGCGCCAGCCACCAGTGACGCCCCGATCGTCGCCCGCCTGCGTGACGCCGGTGCCATCGTGCTCGGCGCCACCAACTGCTCGGAGTGGGCCAACATCCGCAGCGCGCACTCCACGAGTGGGTGGTCCGCCCTCGGCGGCCTCACCGCCAACCCGTGGGCGCTCGATCGCAGCGCCGGCGGGTCATCATCCGGCTCCGGCGCTGCCCTCGCCGCCGGCCTCGCGCCGCTGGCCATCGGCACCGAGACCGATGGCTCCATCGTGTGTCCTGCGGCACTCAACGGTGTCGTCGGGCTCAAGCCCACCGTCGGGCTGTTGCCGCAGACGGGCATCGTGCCCATCAGCCACTCGCAGGACACCGCCGGCCCCATGGCTCGCACCGTTGCCGATGTGCGCCTGCTGTTCGAGGTGCTCGGTGGTGCTCCACTGCCGGCGGTCGAGGTACGGGCACTGCGCGTTGCGGCGGTGCCGCAGTGGTACACCGGCCAGCCCGCGACCGACCGATGCTTCGATGCGGTCGTGGCCCGCCTCGACGGGGTGTTCGGCAGCATCGGGACGCGGCCGGTGCCTGCCATGACCCCGGAACTTGAGGCGGACGAACTCACGGTGCTGCTCACGGAACTGCACGACGACCTCGCCCGCTACCTGGCCGATCGCCGTCCCACGGCCCGGGTGCGCACGCTTGCCGACGTTGTCGCCTTCAACGCGACCCATGCCGCCGAGGAGCTCGCGCACTTCGGGCAGGACCTGTTCGAGCAGGCGGTGGCCCGCGGCGGCGTGGACGACGACGCCCGTAGCGCGCAGCAGCGGGTGCGGGCCTGGGCGCGCGACGAATGCCTCGACCCTGCCCTGCAGGAGTTCGACCTGCTCATCGCCCCAACCTACGCACCGGCATGGAAGCACGACTTCCTGCTCGGGCACCCGAATGCCGGCGGCGCCGTCACATCTCCTGCGGCGGTGGCGGGCTATCCGCTGCTCAGCCTCCCCATGGGCCTCGTCGCCGGCCTGCCGGTCGGCCTCACGATCGTGGGTCGGCCACATGGTGAGGCCACGATGCTCGCTGCCGCCGCCGCCATCGAACGGGCACTTGGGCTTGCGGGCATGCTGCGGCCCACGTTCGCGCCACCCGGTCGCGGGTAGCGCAGGCGCCCGTG
>JAKALQ010000062.1 GCA_021824095.1 Actinomycetes bacterium | reverse complement strand
CCATGCGACCCAGACGCGGCAGTGTGGAGTCGGCACTGCAGCGGTAGGCCGGAATGTGGTCGCCGAAGCCGACGACACCGAACAGTGCGCTCTGCACGAGCGTGCGCTCGATGATGCGTTGGCGCTCTGACGGCGTGCAGGCGTCGAACCCGATGGCGTCGAAGAGCACCCCGTCGTACACGGCATGGGCGGGCGCAATCGGCGCCTCGAGCAGGCGTGCATTGCGCGCCAACTCGGCATCCTGCGTCGCCGTGACGCCGATGGCCGCACGTGCCGCCGGGGTGGGCTTGGCACTGCGACGGACGAGCGCTGCGAGTGCGCGCTGCCGAAGCACGGCCAGCTCGGGTGCCGTGAGCGCGGTGAGATGCACAGGCCCGGGCAGGGTGCCGTCGCGCTTGGTCTCGGACGGTGGCAGCAGGATGCGCACGGCGCATTCTTGCGTGCCGGTCACCAGCGGACGGCGTCGGGTGCACCGTGGCCGGCGGCACCGCGTGGTGGTGTGACGAGATCCACACGTTGTGGCAGTGCATCCGCCGCAGCCGCGCCGCCGTTCATCCCGGCACGTCCCGGGCCGAGATTCGGCAGCGGCTAGCGTGGCGGCATGACGCAGACCAGCCCCGGTTACTCCATCATCATCCGTGTCCATGCCGCGCCCGAACTTCACGCGCACGGCGATGTTGTCGCTGCAGTGGCGCGTGCCGGCGCCGTGGTGACGGCGCTCGACATGATCGAGCCCAGCCCGCACCGCGTCACCCTCGACATCAGCTGCGATGCCCGCGACACCGACCACGTGGACGAGATCCGTGCGGCCCTCGAGGCCCTCGACGGCTGCACCGTCGAGAAGGTGAGCGATCGCACCTTCCTCACCCACATCGGCGGCAAGCTGGAGATCAGCGTCAAGGTGCCCATGCGCAACCGTGACGACCTCGCCCGCGCGTACACACCGGGCGTGGCCCGCGTCTGCATGGCCATCCACGAGCACCCGGAGGACGTGCGCAAGCTCACCATCAAGCGCAACACCGTGGCAGTCGTGACCGATGGCACCGCGGTGCTCGGGCTCGGCGACATCGGGCCCGAGGCTGCCATGCCCGTGATGGAGGGCAAGGCCGCGCTGTTCAAGCGCTTCGCCAACGTCGATGCCTGGCCCATCTGCCTGGCCACGAAGGACGTCGACGAGATCGTGCGCATCGTCGAGGCCATCTCACCCGGCTTCGGTGGCATCAACCTCGAGGACATCTCGGCGCCCCGCTGCTTCGAGGTGGAGGCGCGCCTGCGCGAGCGACTCGACATCCCCGTGTTCCACGACGACCAGCACGGCACCGCCATCGTCGTTGCCGCCGCGCTGCGCAACGCCCTGCGGCTCGTGCACAAGGACCATGCCGGCCTCAAGGTGGTCATGGTTGGTGCCGGTGCCGCAGGCCAGGCAGTGGCCCGCCTGCTGCACCTCTCGGGCGTCACTGACATCACGCTGTACGACAGCCGCGGTGCCATCCACGCGGGACGCGACGACCTCGACGACCACAAGCGCGCCCTCACCGCGTGGACCAACCCGCGCCATCTCACCGATGACCTGCAGGCGGGCCTCGTGGACGCTGACGTCTTCATCGGCTTGAGCGCACCGAACCTGCTCACCGGTGACGACATCGCCCGCATGGCGGCGGACGCCATCGTGTTCGCTCTGGCGAACCCCACCCCGGAGGTGGATCCCATCGCAGCGGCGCGCCACGCGGCCGTCGTCGCCACGGGCCGCAGCGACTACCCCAACCAGATCAACAACGTGCTGGCCTTCCCCGGCATCTTCCGCGGCCTCCTCGACGCGGGTGCGCACAAGATCACCGACGCCACGCTGCTGGCGGCCGCCGACGCCATCGCCTCGTGCGTCGCCGACGACGAACTGAGCTCCGTGTACATCGTGCCGAGCGTGTTCCACCCGGAGATCGCCTCCCGCGTCGCCGCGGCCGTGCGTGCGAGCCTGCGCGCCTGACCCCGACACGGCCCCAACCCCGTGTGCCCGCCGATTGTCAGGCGGGCACACGTGTTTCGTGCGCAATCGTGATGCAACGCGAACGTGACGCGCCGTCATGGGCGGAATCCCCAACAACCACAGGGTCGTTCTTGTATCACCGGTGCCTGCCGGTACCCAGTCAAGGAGTCCGCTCATGTTCCTGCGCAAGTCCACCACCCTCATGGTCGCGGCCCTCGCTGCGTCCTCCATTGCCATCGCCGCCCCCTCGTTCGCTGCGACGAAGGCCAAGAAGGTCACCGTCCACAAGTACGTCGTGCATGCCATGGGCACGATGAAGGGCGCGGAGGCCACGGGCGTGTTCATCCTCAACGCCAAGAACGACACCATCCGCTACACGCTCAAGGAGAAGGGCATCAAGGACATCACCGCTGCCCACATCCACGCGGGCATGGCCGGTGCCAACGGTCCCGTCGAGGTGCCGCTCAACATCGCCGCGTTCACCAGTGGCAAGGCCGAGGTGGCGAAGGTGACCGCTGCCACGCTGGACAAGATCCTCAAGGATCCCAAGGCCTTCTACTTCAACGTGCACACGAAGGCCGACCCGGCTGGCGTCGTCCGCGGTCAGCTCTGACCCAACCTTCGCCGGCGCGATCGTCGGCACGCGAGCCCGGTGGATGCAGACCCCCGTCCTGCACCCACCGGGCTCGTCCCATGCCCGCGCGCTGTGGCTATGCGAGCAGTTCCGCGATGGTCGCCATGTCGCGCGTGGCTGCGCATGCGGCGCGCAGCAGTGGGATGGCCAGGGCGGCGCCGGTGCCCTCGCCGAGGCGCAGCGACAGATCGAGGAGGGCGCGCAGGCCGAGGTGCTGCAGGGCGATCTGCGATCCCGGCTCCGCGGAGCTGTGCGCGGCGATGAGGAACGGCGCTGTGCGCGGTTCGAGCGCGACGGCGACGAGCGCGGCCGCCTGCGTGATGACGCCGTCGAGGATCACGGGGATGCCGAGTGATGCGGCCCCGATGATGCACCCGGCCATCGCGGCGATCTCGAGCCCGCCGACGCGTGCGAGCACCTCGATGACATCGGCCCCGTCGGGCAGGGCCGCGACCGCCTCGGCCACGATGACCGTCTTGCGGGCGAGCGTGGCGTCGTCGATGCCTGCACCGCGCCCGGTGACGGTTGCTGCCGGTGCATCGCACAGGGCGGCGATGAGTGCGGCGGCCGCCGTCGTGTTGCCCATGCCCACCTCTCCGACGGCGAGGGTGCGGGTGCCGCCGGCGATGAGGCGCTCCGCAGTGGCAGCGCCGACCTCGAGCGCCTGCAACGCCTGCAGCCGCGTCATGGCCTGGCCCGAGCGCAGGTCCGCCGTCCCGTCGGCGATGCGGGCGTCGCGGACGGTCGAGGGCACGCCGGGCAGGGTGCCGACATCGGTGACGTCGACGTACACCTGCGCCTCGCGGGCAAGCACCGACACGGCGGCGCGGCCGCCGGCGATGGTCTCGCGCATGATGGCGGTGACGACCTGCGGCCATGGGGTGACGCTGTCGTCGGCGGCGATGCCGTGGTCGGCGACGAACACGGCGACTGCCGCGGGATCGACCATCGGGGTCGGTGTGCGCTCGATGACGGCGAGCCGGCACACGGCGTCCTCCAGACGGCCAAGGGATCCCGCCGGCTTCGCCAGCCCGTCGAGGCGGGTGCGTGCGGCGTCGGCCATGGCGGGATCGTGCGGGAAGGCGCCGTCCAGTGCACGCTCGAGGGCTTCGGCGTGCAGCAGCTGCGCCGTGATGCGCTCGTGGAGGTCCGGGCCGGACCAGGCGAAGTGCACGCCAGCCGCGAGGGCAGCAGCACGGTCGCTGTCATTGTCGCCGACGAGCAGCGCGCGCTCCGGGCGCACGCCAAGGCGCTCGAGGGCCACGCGGACGGGGACGGGTGAGGGCTTGTGCTCGCCGAGTTCCGCCGTGGCGACGATGGTCGCGAAGCGATCGGCCATGGGGCCGAGCAGGCGTGCGATATCCGCCGCGGTGAGGGTGGTGGTGTTCGAGACGATTGCGAGGGGCACCCGCCCGTGCAGCGCATCGAGCGCAGCCTCGGCCCCCGGCAACCACGTCACGGTGAGCTCGTCGATCGGCACCCCTGGATCGGCTTGCGCGACGAGCGTGTTGCCGAGATCGAAGAGCACCGCATCGAAGCGGGACTCGAGGTCATACATGGCTGCTCCCAAGGGTTGCGAGGCTGAGGACGAGGATCGTGGACTCCGACACCTGCTCTGCGGCACCGAGCACGTCACCGACGATGCCGCCGATGCGGCGACGCACCCACACGAGCAGCACGAGGTTGGGCACGACGAGGGCCAGGAGCGCGAAGGGCAGGCGCGCACCCGCGATGGGAGCGGTGATGAGGCAGGCGACAAGGACGGCCACCGCGATGTGGTGCCAACGGATCTCCCGTGCGTAGGCCGCGCCCATGCCCGCCTGGCCGGGTGCGGCGGGCGTCGCCATGAGCATGACCGGCACCGCACGTGCAAGGGTGTGCGCGACAACGAGGACGCGCAGGCCGTCGGCCCCGGAGAGGCCAGCGAGGCAGGTCACCTGGAGCAGGCTCTGCAGCACGATGGCGAGCACGCCGTACGTGCCGTGGCGCGAGTCCTTGAGGATGCGCAGGCGATCCTCAGGCGTCCAGCCGCCGACGAGCCCGTCCATGACATCGGCGAGGCCGTCCTGGTGGAAGCCGCCGGTGACGAGGGTGGTGACGATGAGGGCGAGGACCGCCGCCGACAGCCCCGGCAGCACCATGCGGGCGAGCAGGTAGGTGAGGCCGCCGAGTGCGCCGACGACGGCCCCGACGAGCGGGAACCATTGGGCAGTGCGATGCAGCACGACGCCGTCGCGGTGCCGAATCGGCAGGCGGGTGAGGAAGGCGAAGGCGACGACGAGGTCATGCAGCATGCGGCGTCACTTCACCCGCTGCGGGATGCCGAAACGCAGGAACACAACCTCGTCCGCGGCCGTCGCCATGGCCTGGTTCATGAAGCCGGCCTCGTCGCGGAAGGCCCGTGACACCGGGTGCATCGGCACGATGCCCTCGCCCACCTCGTTCGTCACGAGGATCGTGGTGCCGGCGCGCGACCGCGCTGCCGCGATGACCGCCGCGTGATCAGGAGTGCGGTTGGCGAACAGCACATTCGCGAGCCACACCGTGAGGCAGTCGACGATGACCGTGCGATGCGCGGGGATGCGCCGCAGCGCCTCGGCGAGTTCGAGCGGCACCTCCTCCGTGACGAAGGCATCGCCGCGGTCGTCTCGATGGCGCTGCACACGCTCGGCCATCTCGTCGTCACCGTCGACGACCGCGGTGGCGATGTAGCAGGGCCGCTCCGGTCCGGCCGCAGCGAGCGCGAGCTCCTGGGCATGCCGGCTCTTGCCGCTGCGGCTGCCGCCGCCGACGAGAATGAGCGTCACGGCATGGGCCGATCGCGGGTGGGCAGCACGATCGGGAAGCCCTCGTCGAGGGTGAGCACCCGCACCCGGTCGTCGAACATCGTGGTGAACTGCGGTGCCCGCACGGCATTGCGCGGCACGTCGTCGAGCAGCAGTCGGCCGTGGCGCAGCAGGGCGAAGCGGTCGGCGTACATGGTGGCGAGGGTGATGTCGTGCATCGTGGAGACGATGGTGGCGCCGGTGGAGCGCAGGGCCTCGATCTCGTCGAGTGCCGCCACCTGGTGGTGCAGGTCGAGGGCGCTCGTCGGTTCGTCGAGCAGCACGAGGTCGGGCTCCTGTGCGATGGCGCGCGCGATGAGCACCCGCTGGAACTCACCTCCGGACAGGTGCGTGACGAACTGGTTTCGCAGGCCCATGAGCATGAGCCGTTCGAGCGCCTCGCGCACGGCCGCACGGCCGCGTGCGGTCTCGCGGCCCCAGCCCTCGCGCTTCGCGCGGCCGAGCGCCACGTACTCATGCACGGTCATGCCTGCGGGTGTCTCGGGACGCTGTGGCACGAAGGCCACGTTGCGGTCGGCGTCACCGTGGCGTTCGACGCCGTCGATCGTGATGGAACCCGAGTAGGGGAGCATGCCGAGCAGTGCGCGCAGCAGGGTGGTCTTGCCGGCGCCATTCGGGCCGACGAGGCACAGCCACCCGCCGGTGGCCACCTCGAGGGAGATGTCGGTGAGGATCTCGCGCTCGCCGAGGCGCGCGCCGACGTGACTGAGGCGGATCATCGGTGCACCCCCCGGACGCGCATGACGACGGCGAAGAACGGGGCGCCGATGAAGGCGGTGAGCACGCCGATGGGCATCTCGGCCGGGGACAGCAGCGTGCGGGCCCCCATGTCGGCCAACACGAGGAAGGCGGCGCCTGCGAGGGCGATCGACAGCAGCGCCCGGTTGGTGGCGCGCTTCGTCACGCCGCGGACGAGGTGCGGGACGATGATGCCGACGAAGCCGATGAGGCCACTGGCCGACACCGCGGTGGCGGTGGCGAGCGTGGCAGCCGCAACGGCGATGAAGCGCAGACGGCGTGGCGTCACGCCGAGTGAGTAGGCCTCCTCGTCGCTCAACATGAGTGCATCGAGGCGACGGGCGATTGTGAGCATGACGGCGATGGCGAGGGCGATGTAGGCGGCGGCCCAGCGCACGGTGTTCCAGTCGGCGGTGGTGAGCTCGCCGAGGATCCACGAGTACACGGGGCGCAGCACGTCGCTGTTGCGCTGCTGCAGGTAGGTCTGCACCGAGGTGGCGAAGGCCGACACGGCGATGCCGGCGAGCAGCAGTGAGCGTGGGTCGGCATGCACGCCACCGGCGAAGGTGAACGTGGCGATGACGGCGAGCACGCCACCGCAGAAGGCGAACAGCGGCAGCTGCCCGCTGAAGCCGGAGTGGCCCATCACCATGGCGGCGGTCGCCCCGAGGCCCGCCCCTGCGGCCGTGCCGAGCAGGTACGGGTCGGCGAGCGGGTTGCGGAACACCGTCTGGTACACGGCACCGCTCGTCGCCAGGGCCGCCCCGATGAGGGCGGCGAGCACCACGCGCGGCACGCGCAACTGCCACACCACGATGGCATCCTGCGAGCCCATGCCACCCGGCAGGTGCAGGGCGCTGCGCACGATCTCGGAGAAGGGGATTGGCACCGGTCCGACACCGATGGCCAGGAGCGCGATGAGCACCAGCACCACCGCGAGCAACGCGGCGACGCCCCTGTGCCAGATGCGCTCCTGGCCACCGAACGGCATCAGGCGACCTTCGCCAGCGCGTTGCCGATGAGGCGGTACAGCTGCACGAGGCGCGGGCCCCAGCGGGACGGGATGTCGTTCGGCAGGGCCACGATGTTGCCCTGCTGCACGGCGTCCACGGCCGACCAGCCGGCGCGTGCGGCGACAGTGGGCTTGCTCTCGCCGTACTGCGCGTCGGCGAGGAACACGACCTGCGGGTTGGCGGCGATGAGGTACTCCGCCGACAGCTGCGGGTAGCCGGAGGCGTCAGCGCCGGCGGCAGCGTCAGCGATGTTCACGATGGCGGGGTTGAAGCTCTTCACCACCTGGCCGATGAAGGTCTTGGACGTCACCGAGTAGAGCGTGTTGTCGAGCTCCCAGAAGATGCGGACGGGCTTCGTGATCTTCACGCTGGCGATGATGCCCTTGATCTGCCGCTGCATCCGCTGGATGAGTGCCGTGGCCTGTGCTGCGTGGCCGGTGAGGGCGCCGAGCTGGCGCATCTCGAGGTAGGCGCCACTGAGGCCGGCGGGCGCCTTCTCCATGTACACGGGGATGTGCAGCATGACGAGGCCGGCGCGCACGTCCGCGGCCTTCGTGGCATCGGCATTGAGCACGACGAGGTCGGGATGCATGGCGGCGATGGCCTCGAGGTTCGGCGTGAAGGCGCTCAACTTCGACATGGGTGCGTTCTTGGGGAAGTTCGAGTAATCGTCGACGGCGATCACCTGCTTGCCGGCGCCCACGGCGAACAGGTCCTCGGTGCCGCTCGGCGAGAGCGACACGATGCGCTTCGGCATCCGGGTGACCGTGGTGGTGTAGCCGTCAGCAGTGACGGTGACCGGGAAGTGCGGCTTCGGGGTGGCCTTCGCGGCCTGTGCCGGTGCCACCTGCAGGGCGGCGAGGACGATGGTCGCGCCGAGGGCGGCGACCGGGAAACGCTTCATGATGGATGGACTCCCTCAATGGCTGAGGGAGGAAGAAGGGCTCACGCAGTAAGCCCGACCTTCCTCCGAGGTCGGATGCTTCGATGAGGTGTCAGGCGGCCTGGCTCGTCACCCCGATGGCGTCGGGATGCTCCACAGTTGCGGGACAGCGCCGGATTGCACCGGACTTCGCTGGTCACATCACCCCCGGGCGTGAACGCCCGAGGGACCGCACGCTAGCACCGCCACACGCTGGGGGCGACGGGTCGGCCACCATGTGGCGCGCAAACCCGCCCGCGCTCACCCCTCCCACGGGGAAGGCCCCGCCTCCTACACTTCGGACCAGACGGGGTGCGAGGGGGTCCGCATGGCGCCACTGGAGGTCCGGTCGTTCCGGCGCCTCGTGCTGCGCCGCGATGCGCCGAGCGTGCTGCAGTGGGGCTTCATCATCTACTCCGCTGCCACCCTCTTCGACACCCTCGACCAGTCCAACGCGCGCATCAACCTTGTGCTCGACGCTGCCGTCCTCATCGTGCTGGCCGTCGAGTACGTCTTCGTGCGTCGCCCATCGACGCCCGATGCAGCCATGCCGTGGCTCATCCTGTTGGCGGGCGCCACCATGGCCGTCGGGCTCACCGCGCAGTTCCATGTGCATCCCATGAACCCGGGACCGAGCTACGGCAACGTGCTGCTGCTCATGGTGGCCATCGGACCGCTCACCCTCGAGTACCTGCCGACCGTGGTGATGACGGCGATCGTGCTCGGCTCCTACGCGGTGTTCCGCACGGCCTGGGAGTCAGGGGAGCAGCAGGGGTGGTTCACCGTCACACTCACGGGCGTCGCCTTGTCGTTCGTCCTGCTGCGGGTGCGGCACATCGGCATCGACGCGCTCGGGCTCGCCACCGAGCAGGTGCGTGAGTCGGCGCTGCGCGATCCGCTGACGGGCGTGCTGAACCGGCGGGGGCTCATAGAGTTGGCCGAGCCGCTGCGGGGATTGGCGCACCGGCAGGGCATGCCGGCCTTCACCCTCATGCTCGACGTCGATGGGCTCAAGGCCGCGAATGACGAGCATGGGCACGAGTTTGGTGATGCGGTGATCAGCGCCGTGGCGCGGGCCCTCACGGTGAGTGTGCGCGAGGCCGACCTGGTGTGCCGCTGGGGTGGCGACGAGTTCGTCATCCTGGGAGTGGGAGCGCCCTGGCCGGTCGACGAGTTTGAGCACCGGGTGGAGCGGGCCATCGTGGCCACGGGCATCGACACCGAGCGGTGGACGCCGCGCGTCACTGCCGGGTCGGCCATGCATGAGCGTGGTGACTGGGACGTGCAGGGCCTGCTGCGTGAGGCCGACGCCGCCATGTACGCGCGGCGGTTGCGCCTGCGCGGCGGCGGCTGAGGCTGCGCGGCGGCGCCTGAGGGTCGGGCGGCGGCTGGGTTCGGGCGGGTGCGCGGCGGCGGCTGCGCGTCAGACCTGCTCCATCTGCCAGGTGGAGCCGTCGGGGCCGTCGGCGATGCGCACGTGCAGCTCGGTGAGGCGGTCGCGGATGGCGTCGGCCTCCTTCCAGAAGCCGTTGCGGCGCGCGACGCTGCGGGCCTCGACGAGCACGTCGATGAAGGGCGCCACCACCGATTGGATGTCGACGCGGGGGTTGGCCGCGAGCTGCCCGAGGCGCACGACGACGGAGTGCACGGCGGCACGGGTGTCGATGTCGCGGTCGAGGTCGTCGAGGGCGAGCACCGCCTCGACGGCCGCCTGCACCTCACCCTCATCGAGCAGTGCGTGCACGTTCGCTGCGGCGAAGGCCGGCGCGGGTGACGTCTCGACGCCGGCGAGGCGGGTGCCTGCGTGGTCGGCGATCTCCTGCACGGCCACGGTGCTGCCGCTCGGCACCACCCACACGCGACCGCCCATGCGAACCGTCATGCCACCGCGTCCGAACACCTGCAACTGCTGGGCATCGAGGTCGAAGCGCACGCCCGTGTGCTCGTCGATGCCGAGGATGAAGGTGTCGGCGGGCAGCTGCTGCTCGAGCACCTGCATGCGGTGCTCGCCGATGAAGCAGAAGCGGGTGTCGTGCGTGCCGCCGTCGGTGTTGTCGAAGTGCGGCACGACCGCGGCGCGCAGGCCGGTGGCGGAGGCGAGCAGGTCGAGGCCGGGACGCCACGCGGGGTCCTCGCCCACCTTGTACATCTCGTAGACGGGCATGGTGTGCGAGCCGGCCGTGAGCGCCGCGGCGGAGGCCAGGATGATGGTGCCGCGATCGAGCACGTCGACGAGGGCTGGCGCGATGCCGGTGCCCGTCCAGCCGCGCAGGGCGTAGGTGGGGGAGCCGGGGCCGGCGAACACCCAGTGGGCGTCGCGCAGTGCCGCGACGGTGGCGGCGACCTCGGTGGGGGTGGCGTCGGCGCGACGCATGGGCAGCGGCAGCACGTCACGGCCGACGCTGCCGGTGAAGTACTGGCGGATGCGGGCGCTGAGCTCGTCCGCGTTCTCCTGGAAGCCGTACGTGGTCTCGAGGAACACGGCGGCAGAGGGGTGCGCGGGGATGTCGGCGAGCATGCGTTGGTGCTCCGTCGTCATGGTGGGGCTCGTCTCACCGGAACCCATGAGGACCAAGGCGCGCGTCATGGCGACAGTGTGCCCGACGTCGGGGTAGCCCCGCGACGGTGGGTGGGGATGCCGTCGCGTGGCCGCGGCGCTGCGTGCGTCGGCCGATCGCTCGGCTCCGTCGGGAATATGCGGGCGGGGGGGCGGCCGGTGTGGGTGGGGGCGGGTGTGACG
>JAKALQ010000061.1 GCA_021824095.1 Actinomycetes bacterium | reverse complement strand
TGCAGGTGATCCCGCACATCACTAATGAGATCAAGTCGCGCATCCGCGCCATGGGCGGACCCGACGTCGACGTCGTCATCACCGAGATCGGTGGGACGGTGGGCGACATCGAGTCGCTGCCGTTCCTTGAGGCAGCCCGACAGGTGCGTCACGAGATCGGGCGCGACAACTGCTTCTTCATCCATGTGAGCCTGCTGCCGTTCATCGGACCGAGCGGGGAGTTGAAGACAAAGCCCACCCAGCACTCGGTTGCCGCCCTGCGGAGCATCGGCATCCAGCCTGACGCTGTCGTGCTGCGATGTGACCGGGCCGTGCCCGAACCGATCAAGCGCAAAATCTCGCTCATGTGCGACGTCGACACCGAGGCCATCGTCGCTGCCGTCGATGCGCCGAGCATCTACGACATCCCCAAGGTGCTCTTCGAGGAGGGACTCGACCGATACGTCGTTCGACGGATGTCGCTGCCGGCTCGCGATGTGGACTGGTCGCGCTGGGAGTCGCTGCTGCGCGTGGTGCACCATCCGGCGCATGAGGTGACGGTGGCCCTGGTCGGCAAGTACGTGGACCTGCCGGACGCGTATCTGTCGGTGACAGAGGCATTGCGCGCTGGCGCGTTTGCCAATGATGCGAAGGTGCATATCCGCTGGGTGGCTTCTGACCTCTGCGAGACCGAGGCCGGGGCGGCACAGGCGCTTGCCGGCGTGGATGCCGTGTGCATCCCCGGCGGCTTCGGTGTCCGAGGCATTGAGGGCAAGCTCGGTGCCATTCGGCATGCTCGCACACACGCCATCCCCACCCTGGGTCTGTGCCTGGGCCTGCAGTGCATGGTCATCGAGTACGCCCGTGATGTCGTCGGCCTTGCGGACGCCAACTCCACCGAGTTCGACGAGCGCACCCCGCACCCGGTGATCTCCACGATGGCCGACCAGCAGGACGTTGTCGCCGGGCAGCGTGACATGGGCGGGACGATGCGGCTCGGCACCTATCCGGCAACGCTGCGCACGGGCTCGGTGGTGGCCGAGGCCTACGGTGCGACGGATGTCACGGAACGACACCGTCATCGCTACGAGGTGAACAATGCCTACCGGGCACAGCTGGAGGAGCACGGCCTGCGCTTCAGCGGCACGTCGCCCGACGGTCGACTGGTGGAGTTCGTCGAGTTGCCGCGTGAGGTGCACCCGTACTTCGTCGCCACTCAGGCGCACCCGGAATTCAAGTCGCGCCCCACGCGACCGCATCCGCTGTTCCGTGGACTCATCGCCGCTGCCCTCGCACGTCGATGATCGAGGATCGTTGGGGCGCACGCCCGGTGGAGCGCCGGGTTGAGCACTTCCGCGGCCCGATCGTCGCCATGCGAACGGATGCGGTGCAGTTCGAGGGCGGAACCCACGATCGTGACTACGTGGTCCACATGGGGGCTGTGGCGATCGTGGCCATGGATGATGACGATCGTCTGCTCGTGATCCAGCAGTACCGACATCCGGTGGCCGCGCACCTGTGGGAGATCCCGGCGGGTTTGCTCGACAAGCCGGGGGAGGAGCCGTGGACGGCAGCCCAGCGGGAACTGGCAGAGGAAGCCGGGTATCTGGCGACTGACTGGTCGTTGCTCGTCGACTACGCCACCACACCCGGCGGTTCGACGGAGTTGCTGCGCATCTACCTTGCGCGCGACCTGCGCCAACTCGCGGAGCGCCCGTCTACCGGCGAGGCGGAGGAGCAGGACATGCCCGTCGACTTCGTCGCACTCGATGCCGTGTGTGACGCGATCTTCGCCGGCCGCGTCGCGAGCACCTCGCTTGTCGTCGGTGCCTTGGCAGCGCGGGCGGCCGCGCAGCGCGGGTGGGCGGACCTCCGCCCGGCCGACAGCCCTTGGCCGTTCCGCGCGCACCTTGCGGATGCGGAGCGCGTGTTTCGGCGATGAGTGAGCCCGGCATCACGGATGCGATCGACGAGTTTCTCGCCCATTGTGCTGTGGAGCGGAATCTGAGTCGCAACACCTTGTTGGCCTATCGTCGTGACCTCACCGCGTACGCGATCCATCTTGCGGAGCACGGACCTGGCGCCATCGCTGGCATCACGACCGAGGACGTGGCCGCGTTCGTGCAACGGCGCGGCGCATCCGGCGCGAGCCCGGCGTCCGTGGCGCGAACGTTGTCGACCATCCGGGGCCTGCATCGCTTCGCGCTCCGTGAGCGATGGGTGACGGTGGACGTCACCGATGGGGTGCGGGCTCCAGCCCGAGCGCTGCGGCTGCCGAAGGCCATGCCCATCGACGAGGTGACGCGGCTCATCGCGGCCGCGGATCTCAGCACGCCCCTGGGGTTGCGTGCGGCTGCGTTGGCGGATTTGCTGTACAGCACCGGCGCCCGCATCTCGGAGGTGCTCGCGCTTGATGTCGACGACATCGCGGGGGACGTGCAGGTGCTCGTCGTGCGAGGCAAGGGTGACAGGCAGCGTCTCGTGCCGCTCGGGTCGATGGCTCGAGCCAGTGTCGACGCCTACCTCACGCGCGGACGTCCGGCCCTCGCCGTGCGTGGTGTGGGCACGCCGGCCCTGTTCCTGCATGCGCGCGGTGGTCGGCTGAGCCGGCAGTCTGCAGCCGCTGACCTTGAGGACCTGCGACGACGTGCTGCGATCCCGCACCCGGTGACGCCGCACATGCTGCGTCACTCATTCGCCACCCACCTGCTCGCGGGGGGTGCTGACATCCGAGTGGTGCAGGAGCTGCTCGGGCACGCGTCCGTCGGTACCACGCAGATCTATACGAAGGTGACGGTCGACCAACTGCGTGACGTGTACCTGCGCAGCCATCCACGGGCGGTGCATGGCAGCCGGTGACGGCTGCGGGCAGTCACAGCCCGCGCAGGCGGCGGACGATGATGGAGTCCTCGCCGCGCTGTTCGAGGTCGGATACCACCACCGCGAGTGCCTCCCGCACAATGCGACCGCGATCCACGGCGAGGCCGTGCTGTGCCCGCAGTGCGAGCTTGGCGTTCTCCAGGTCGATGAGTTCCTCGGGCGAGACGTAGACGGTGATCTTCTCCTCATGCCGTACTCGTCCCGTGGGGCGTCCGGCCCCGGCGCGGCGCCGGCGTGGTGCCGGGGCTGCGGGTGCCGGGCTCGTGGCGCGCACGCCGCCCTCCATGGCGCTCGGTGCAGCATCAGCGACGACCGGCTCGGCTGGTTCGGCGGGGCGCACGGGTGCCTGCGTGCGACGGAAGAGCTCGTCGGCGCCGGGCAGTGCGACGCGTCGGGACATGTCACTGCATCCGTTCTGCGAGCTCGGCGGCCAGGCGACGGTAGGCGACGGCGCCGGGGGAGTTCTGCGCGTAGGTGGTGATGGGCTCTGTGGCAACCGTCGCTTCGGGGAACTTCACCGTCTTCGGCACGGCGGTGTGGAAGGTGAGATCACCGAAGGCCTCGAGGACCCGCGACAGCACCTCACGATGATGGGTGGAGCGCTGGTCATACATCGTGGGGATGATTCCCTCAATCTGCAGTCGAGCGTTAATGCGTTCCTTGACTTTTTGTATGGTCGCGAACAGCAGCGCCATGCCCCTGAGCGCGTAGTACTCGCACTGCAGGGGGATGAGGACGCCATCCGAGGCGGCCAGCGCGTTGACGGCCAGGAGACCAAGGCTGGGCAGGCAGTCAATGAGGACGACGTCGTAGTCGCCGAGGATCGGCGCGAGGAGCCGGGCGAGGGTCTGGTCGCGGCCCACCTCGTTGACCAGCTGCATCTCGGCCGCCGAGAGCTCGATGGTGGCGGGGAGCAGGTCCATGCCGGGGGTGCCGGTCTTCAACAGCACGTCACGCGCGGACAGGTTGCCGAGCAGTGCCTCGTAGATGGTCTGCGGAAGCTCGTGTGCTCCGGTGAGCCCGACGGTGAGCGAGCCCTGCGGGTCGAAGTCGACGAGGAGCACCCGGTACCCGGCGTCGGCGAGTGCTGCGCCGATGCTGATGCAGGAGGTGGTCTTGCCAACGCCGCCCTTCTGATTGAACACGGCGATGACTCGCGCCTGGGCTCGCTCGGGCGGCGGCGGCATCGTCGGCTCGTAGGCCAGCCAGTCGGTCACTGCGGTCGTCATTATCGACAAATCCTTTTAACGCGTTGGTGGTAACACGCTTTTTCGTGAAATCACCTTTGCGGAGCCTAGAGGTCCCACATCTGCGCGACAAGGGGCCGTACAGTACGGCGCGTGATCGAGGCCAGCGAGGATGCCGGGACGCGCAATCCCGACGGCTTCCGCGTGCGTCTCGCCGACTTTGACGGTCCGTTCGACCTCCTGCTGCAGCTCATCGCGAAGCACCGCCTTGAGGTCACGGAGCTCGCGTTGCACCTCGTGACGGACGAGTTCATCGCCTACATCCGGGTGCAGGAGGGGGCCTGGGATCTGGACGAGGCCACCGAGTTCCTCGTAGTCGCGGCAACGCTGCTCGACCTCAAGGCAGCCCGCCTGCTGCCGAGCGGCGAGGTGGAGGATGAGGAGGATCTCGCCGTCCTCGAGGCCCGGGACCTGCTCTTTGCGCGACTCCTGCAGTACCGCGCCTTCAAGGAGGTCGCGTCCGCCTTCGACGAGCTGCTCCGAGTGGAGGACGGACGTCGCGCCCGGTCGGTGGCGATGGAGGAACCCTTCGCCTCGATGCTCCCGGATGTCGTGCTCGTGGGGCCGGTGGAGTTGGCGATCCTCGCTGCCAATGCGCTGGCACCCAAGCCGGAGCCCGTGGTCGCCACGGGTCACCTGCATGTGCCAAGGGTGAGTGTGAGCGAACAAGGTGCGATCATCGCCGGGCGGATCAGGCGGGCGTCGCACACCACCTTCCGCGCCCTGATTCAGGATGCTGAAAGTCGACTTGTCGTTGTAGCGCGTTTCCTCGCCTTGCTGGAGCTCTACCGCAACGGTGACGTGCTCTTCGACCAGGTCACGCCGTTGGGGGACCTGCACATCCGATGGTCGGGTGCTGACGGCGCTATCTCGGGGTTCGACGAATTTGAGGGAGTGACGGCGGATGACTGAGGCCTTCCTGGAGCACACAGTGGACCTTGGGGCCCCCACGCTGGAATCGGCCATCGAGGCGATCCTCCTCATCGCCGACGCTCCGGTGAGCCCGGTCGAGTTGGCGTCAGCGCTCGGTCAGCCGGAGCCCTCGGTGCAGGCCGCGCTGGAGCGGCTCTCGGCCGACTACGTGGCCCGGGGGAGTGGCATCGATGTGCGCGCCGTGGCCGGGGGATGGCGGTTGTACACGAGTGCTGCCGCTCGCGGTGCCGTGGAGCGCTTCGTGACCGATGGACAGCAGGCGCGGCTCACCCATGCAGCGCTCGAGACGCTCGCGATCGTGGCCTACCGCCAGCCCATCAGTCGAGGTCGCATCGCGGCGATTCGCGGCGTGAATGTGGATTCAGTGGTGCGAACCCTGGTGCAGCGTGGATTGATCGAGCCTGCGGGGGAGGAGTCGGACGGACAGTCGATCGTTTTCCGGACGACCAGTTACTTCCTCGAGCGTCTGGGTCTCCGAAGCCTGGACGAGTTGCCGGACATTGCGGAACACCTGCCCGGAATCGAAACACTTGATACGCTAAATGCCTCACTCTGAAGTGAAGGTTTAGATGCCCGAAACGGTCGGTGTTCGCCTCCAGAAAGTGTTGGCGCAGGCTGGCGTGGGATCTCGGCGTGCATGCGATGCACTTGTTGCCGAGGGACGAGTGCTCGTCAATGGGCAGGTTGCGGACCTCGGCACGCGTGTGGACCCCGAGCGAGACCACATCGCAGTTGACGGGCGACCGATTGGGGCAGCCTCCGATCTCACCGTCCTCATGCTGCACAAGCCGGCCGGCATGGTGACGACGATGCGGGATGACCGTGGGCGTCCCTGCGTCGGTGACCTGGTGCGTGATCGACCGGAGCGTCTCTTCCACGTCGGTCGCCTCGACGAGGACACCGAGGGCCTGCTGCTGCTCACGAACGACGGGGACCTTGCCCATCGCCTGATGCATCCATCCCTGGGCGTGCAGAAGACGTATGTCGCGACCGTGAGTGGGCGCATCACGGAGGGAACCGCGCGACGGCTGTGCGCGGGGGTGCATCTGGAGGATGGATCCGCGCGGGCCGATGCCGTGACCATCCGCATGGCGGGCGACCAGCGATCGGTCGTCGAGCTTGTGCTCCATGAGGGGCGAAAGCGGATCGTGCGGCGCATGCTCAAGAGCGTGGGCCATCCCGTGCTCCACCTGCTGCGGACATGCCTCGGACCGCTGCAACTGGGCGACCTTCCCGTGGGTGCGATGCGGGCGCTGGATGCCGAGGAAATCTCGGCGCTCACTGCCGAGCTCTAGCAATAGATAGACAAAACGTGAATTTCGCACCGCTGCTTCAATATCGATAAATCGCAGACAAACGTCACCATTTGTGTTGCGGTAAATCTATATATGGCTAATAGCTCAGCGGGTGCGCGCTAGCTGAAAAGCGACATAAGAGCAAACCTGTAAGAATTTCTAGCGAGGTAACCGTTTACCGCCAACGTGTGCACTAGCATCGGCACATGCCGATCCGAGCCATCCGTGGAGCGACGCAACTGCGTCAGGACGACTTTGCCGAGATGACGGACGCAGTGGTGGAACTGCTGGGCGACCTCTTCGCTCGCAATGGCATCGGCCACGATGATCTCGTCTCGATCTTCTTCACCTCCACCCCGGACCTGCATTGCGGGTTCCCGGCCACGGCTGCTCGCAGTTTGGGCCTGGGCGACGTGCCGCTGATGTGTGCACAGGAGCTGGATATCGCGGGCGCCATGCCGCGCGTGGTCCGCGTGATGGTGCATGCCGAGTCTGATCGCCCCCGCAGCGAACTTGTGCACGTGTACCGCCGAGGGGCCGAGGCCCTGCGGCAGGATCTGGCGCAGTGATGACGTCGGTGCTGATCGTGGGCACCGGGCTGATCGGCGCCTCCATGGGGCTGGCGCTGCGGGCGAAGGGGCACGACGTCCTCCTCTCCGATCAGAGCGCAGAGCACTTGGCGGCTGCGGTGGCGTTGGGAGCAGGGCGCGCCGTTCGGTCGGGAGACGAGCCGGATGTGGTGATGGTTGCGGTGCCCCCAGCCAAGGTGGCCGCAGTCATTGAAGGGCTAGCTTCGCAATACATCAACGCCACATTTAGTGACGTTGCCAGCGTGAAGACTCAACCTGTAGCTGACATTGAGGCAATCGCTGCCGTACGTGACCGATTTGTTGGCGGTCATCCCATGGCCGGGCGTGAGACGAGCGGACCGGCTGGAGCGAGGGCAGACCTCTTCGTCGATCGCCTGTGGATTCTCACGCCATCGTCGACGGTGCCGAAGTTCCGCGTGGAGGCGGTCCGTGCGCTCGCGGAGGAGTGCGGCGCAGTGGTGCAGCAGATGTCGCCCGATGAGCATGACAGGGCCGTTGCCCTCACCTCACACACGCCACAGGTGCTGGCCTCGTTGATGGCAGGTCTCATCGCGCAGGCACCAGCTGCCGACATCCAGCTCTCGGGCCAGGGCCTGCGGGATCTCACGCGGATCGCCGGTTCAAACCCCGAGCTCTGGGACGACATCCTGGCGGCGAATGCCGCTGAGGTGGATGCCGTGCTCGCTTCCTTCGCGGACCGCCTCGCGGGTGTTCGTGCCGCCCTTCGTGCCGGTGCGTCGCTGCGCGAGATGCTGCACGTCGGCAATGCAGGGCGGGCCCGCATCCCGGCCAAGCACGGTGGCCCGGCACGCCTTGCGGACGTCGTCGTCTCCGTGTCGATTGATGATCGACCTGGTGCACTTGCCCGCCTCTTCGCCGCAGCTGCAGATGCCGGCATCAGCATCGAGGACGTGCGCATCGATCACATGGTGGGCAGGGAGAACGCCATCGTCGACCTGAGCGTTCGACCGGAGTCCGCCGAGCAGCTGCGCGACCTCCTGCGCGGCGGCGGCTGGCAACTGCGTTCCTGACGTCCGCGCCGAATACGCTGGCCTGATGCAGCGCATGGTGGTCGCGATCGACGGTCCGAGTGGATCGGGCAAGTCCAGCGTCGCGCGCGCGGTGGCGGAGCAGTTTGGGCTGCAGTACCTGGACACCGGGGCCATGTACCGGGCCTTCGCCTGGTGGTCGCTTCAGGGATACAGTGATATGTCGACATGTCCATTGAGCATCGCAACCACACCCGGTGCCGTGTCAGTGCTCGTCGGTGGCACCGATGTGAGCTCGGTGATTCGGGGCCCTGCGGTCACTGAGCGTGTGTCGATCGTGGCGGCTGACCCCGACGTCCGGGCGGAGGCGGTGCGCCGTCAGCGTGCGCTCATCGCGGCGGCGCCGCGAGGGATCGTCGTCGAGGGCCGGGACATCACGAGCGTGGTGGCGCCGGACGCTGACGTCCGCATCTTTCTCACAGCCGATCTGGCGGCCCGCGAGGCGAGACGTGCAGCGGAGTTCGATGATCCCGCGCTCGCCGAGCGTATGGCAGCGACGATCGCGGCGCGCGACCACATCGATACCAGTCGCGAGCATGCACCCCTTGTGCAAGCCGATGGTGTGCATCGGATCGACGCCACCGACCTGACCCTGCCTGAGGTGATCGCCATGGTGGGCGATCTGATCCGGGCCCGATACGAGGAGCCAGCATCATGACCGAGGAATATCGCGAGGTCGGTGATGCCGCCTGGTTCGTTGCAGAGGACGCCGATGAGGTCGAGGCGGCACGCGCTGCCGCTGCCGCGCTGGCAGACGAGGCCGAGGACGGCGAGGAGCTGGGGGCATCCGGCTCCCACGGCATTGTCGCCATCGTCGGTCGGCCCAACGTGGGCAAGTCGACGCTGGTGAACCGCATCATCGGTCGCCGTGAGGCGGTGGTCGAGGATCGACCCGGCGTCACGCGTGACCGCGTCGCCTACGACGCCGAGTGGGCGGGTGTGCCCTTCACGCTGCTGGACACGGGTGGGTACGAGGTGCGCGCCCAGGGGATGGCTGCGCTCATCGCAGAGCAGGCTGAGGTGGCGATGGCGATGGCGGATGTCGTCGTCCTCGTCGTCGATGCCACGGTTGGCGCAACGAACGACGATGAGGCCGTGGTGCGCCTGATGCGTCGCACTCGTAAGCCGGTGCTGCTCTGCGCGAACAAGGTGGACGATGCCAGGGGTGAGGCGGACGCTGCCGCGCTGTGGGCCCTCGGATTGGGTGAGCCCTTCGCGGTATCCGCGTTGCACGGCCGCGGCTCGGGCGAGCTGCTGGATGCCATCGTCGCCGCCTTGCCCGGCGAGGGCGCACACGCGGCGCAGACCGGCGGGCCGCGGCGCATCGCGCTCGTCGGCAAGCCGAACGTCGGCAAGTCCTCGCTCCTCAACCAGCTCGCAGGCGAGCACCGGGCCGTCGTCTCGCCGGTGGCGGGGACGACCGTCGACCCGGTCGATGAACTCATCGAGATCGATGGCCGCGTGTGGCGCTTCGTCGATACCGCGGGCATCCGTCGACGGGTCGCCGAAGCCAGTGGGCATGAGTACTTCGCGGTGCTCCGCACACGGGCTGCGCTGGAGAAGGCCGAACTCGCCCTCGTCCTCGTCGACGCCGGTGAACCGCTGTCGGAGCAGGACCAGCGCATCCTGTCGATGGTGGTGGACTCGGGCCGTGCCGTCGTGCTCGTGTTCAACAAGTGGGACCTCGTCGATGACGATCGTCGACGCGAGCTTGAGCGGCAGTACGAGCTGGACCTGCAACAGGTGCACTGGGCGCCTCGCGTCAACATCGTGGCCGCGACGGGGCGCAACGTGCAGCGGCTCATCCCGCAGATCGAGCGGGCGCTGGCGGGCTGGGACACGCGCATCCCGACAGGCCGGCTGAACCAGTTCCTCGGCGAGTTGGTTGCCGCGCATCCACATCCGTTGCGAGGCGGTCGCCAGCCGCGCATCCTGTTCGGCACGCAGGCGAGCACCAGGCCCCCGACGTTCGTCCTCTTCACCACGGGGTTCCTCGAGGCGGGCTACCGCCGCTTCATCGAGCGGCGGCTGCGCGAGGAGTTCGGGTTCGAGGGCTCGCCGGTGCGGATCCAGCTGCGCATCCGCGAGAAGCGATCCCGGTGATCCGCGGCACGTCATCCGTGGGGTAGGGTTCCGCCTGCATCGCACGATGCCGGGCTTTAGCGCAGCTTGGTAGCGCACTTGACTGGGGGTCAAGGGGTCGTGGGTTCAAATCCCGCAAGCCCGACGATGGAATCCCGCTGCAGCGCAGCGGGATTCCGCGTTTCGGGAACCTGACGCGTCGGCCCCTGACCGGGCGTCCTGCCCCATCGCATCCCCACCCCGTCAACGATGAACGGGTGCGTTTCGCGCTAGGACTCAAAACGGGCGGACAAATCACCACAACCTTCAACCCATTTTGAGTCCTAGCGCGGAAGGGGCCGGTAGGTTGCGGGGGGAGGAGGGGCTATGGCTGCGGGTGCGGATCGGATCGTCACGATCCCGAACGCCATCTCGCTTGCGCGGCTCCTCGGGGTGCCCGTGTTCCTGTGGGCGATCCTGGCGCACCACTATGGCGCCTCGGTGCTGCTGCTCATCCTCGCCGGCTTCTCCGACTGGGCTGACGGCCAGCTCGCCCGACGCCTCGGCCAGTACTCCAAGCTCGGCGAGGCACTCGACCCGCTGGCGGATCGCCTCTACATCGGCTCGACGCTCATCGGGCTCGCCGTCGTCGGCATCATCCCCGCCTGGCTCGTGGTTGCCGTCGTCGCCCGTGACGTCATCATGCTCGCCTACCTCGCGTGGCTGCGCACCCGCGGTGTGCTCGGTATGCCCGTGCACTACGTCGGCAAGGCCGCGACCATGCTGCTGCTGTACTCGTTCCCCATCCTGCTGCTCGGCGCCGCGGTGCCCGCGATCCACGACGTG
>JAKALQ010000060.1 GCA_021824095.1 Actinomycetes bacterium | reverse complement strand
CTCGGCGATGCGTCGGGCCTGGGTGACGACCCTGCTGTCGAAGCTGCCGACGAGCCGGTTGTAGCTCTCGACCGCCCGCCGCAGCTGATCGCCGGTGTCGTTGAGGTGCCCGAGCATGGTGCCGAGTCGGGTGAGCATCTCGCGGCTGAGGTCGCGGATCTCCTCGGCGTTCACGGCGAGGTCGTGGCGGCTCCAGGCGAAGGCGATGGTGCGGAGCAGCCCCACCATCGTCGTGGGGGTTGCCGGGATGACCCGCTTGGCGAAGGCGCGCTCGAGCAGCAGCCCATCGCGGTCGAGCGCCGTGCTCAACAGCGGCTCAAGCGGGAGGAAGAGCACCACGAAGTCCGGTGTGGAGCTGGTCGCGCCGTAGTCCTTGCGCGACAGTTCCTGCACCCGCGCCGCGAGGTCGCGGCTGTGCTTGTCGAGGAGTGGGCCCTGCAGGGTGGGGTCCTCCAGCGCCATGGCCTCGAAGAAGGCATCCCACGGGAACTTGGCGTCGATGAGCACCTCGCCGCCACCCGGCATGAGCACCGCGAGGTCGGGTCGCAGGGCGCCGTCGTCGGTCTGGCGCGTGGCCTGCCGGCGGAAGTGCACGCCCTCGAGCAGCCCTGCGTGGCCCAGCAACTGCTCGAGTTGCATCTCGCCCCAGCGTCCTCGCGACTGCCCCTTCGCCATGGCGGCGACGAGCTGACGTGTGGCGGTGCCGAGGTGCTCATTGCCGGCGCGCAGGTGCTCGAGTTCGGTGCGGATGCCGGATTCGGCCTCGGCGCGCCGGCGGTCGGCGTCGGCTGCCAGTCGCGCCACTGCCTCGATGCGCTCAGAGACCGGTTGCAGCAGCGTGTCGAGCGCTCGATGCTCGCCGATGGTGCGTTCCAACGTGGCGTTCTGCTGCGCCAGCAGGTCGGCGCGGGCCGCGGCGGCGGTTGCCGCAACCTCGGCCCGCTGGGCACCGCGGCGCAGGGCGAGTGCCCAGGCGGCACCGACGGTGAGCCCGACGGCGAGGCCGACGGCGAGGGAGGCAACGTCCATGGCGTCATGATGGCGGTGGGGTCCGACAGCGCCGGGCACGGCATGCCGCCGCACCTAGACTTCGCCCCCGTGGGACTCGAGATCGGGATCGTCGGGCTGCCGAACGTGGGCAAGTCGACGCTGTTCAACGCGCTGACGCGCAACAACGTGCTCGCGGCGAACTACCCGTTCGCCACCATCGAGCCCAACACCGGTGTCGTCGGTGTCCCCGATCCACGGCTCGGCGTGCTGGCCGGCATCTTCGGCAGCGAGCGCATCCTGCCGGCGTCGGTCACCTTCGTCGACATCGCCGGCATCGTGCGCGGCGCATCCGAGGGTGCCGGGCTCGGCAACAAGTTCCTTGCGAACATCCGCGAGTGCGACGCCATCTGCCAGGTGGTGCGCGTGTTCCGCGATCCCGACGTCGTGCACGTCGAGGGGAAGGTCGACCCGCGCGAGGACATCGACACCATCGCCACCGAGCTCATGCTCGCCGACCTCCAGACGCTCGAGAAGGCCATGCCGCGCCTCGAGAAGGAGGCCCGCCTCAACAAGGACCGTGCAGCAACCCTCGAGGCGGCCAAGCGGGCGCAGGCCTTGCTCGCGGAGGGCACCACCCTGTTCGCGTCGGGCATGGACGTCACGCCCATCCGTGAGCTGTCGCTCCTCACGGCCAAGCCCTTCCTGTACGTGTTCAACGTCGATGAGGACGAGCTCGGCGACGAGGCGTTGAAGGACGAGATGCGTGCCCTCGTCGCCCCCGCGGAGGCCGTCTTCCTCGACGCCAAGCTGGAGGCGGAGCTCGTCGAACTCGACGAGTCGGAGGCGCTCGAACTGCTCGCGTCCGTCGGGCAGACCGAGAGCGGCCTCGCGATCCTTGCCCGCGTGGGCTTCGAGACCCTGGGGCTGCAGACCTACCTCACGGCGGGGCCCAAGGAGGCCCGCGCCTGGACGATCCATCGCGGCGACACCGCGCCCGAGGCGGCAGGCGTCATCCACACCGACTTCCAGCGCGGCTTCATCAAGGCCGAGGTCATCTCCTTCGCCGACCTCGTCGACGCCGGTTCGGTGGCCGAGGTGCGGGCTCGCGGCAGGGCGCGCATGGAGGGCAAGGACTACGTCATGCAGGACGGCGACGTCGTGGAGTTCCGCTTCAACGTGTGACCCTGCGCCCGTCGGCGGGGCGCCTGTTGCGTGCATCTGAACGCCCAGCCCTGGCATCGACGCAATGCGCGAGCCGCGGACAGCGGTGAAGCCGCGCGCCTCGACGGCGGTCAGCGATGCCCTGATGCGGGGTTCGGGTCAAGGTGGGGTCGGATGGTCCGGTAGGTGAACTCCACGAGGTACTGGTTGAGTGCAATGGACGCCTGCTCTGCGGCCTCGGTGTCACGCGCCAGAATGGCCTGGAGGATGGCAAGGTGCAGCTCGCTGCCGCGTGACACCTCGGCTGCTTCGTCCTGGACATGCGTGAGCCAGAAGCGTCGAGACAGCCCCTGCAGCGGCGCCATGGCATCCGAGAGGTACTCGTTGTGCGCGGCAGCCACGATGAGCTGGTGGGTGCCCTTGATCGTCTCCGCGTACTCGTGCAGGCCCATGTTCCCGCCGGATAGCACGGCAACCATGGACTCCATGTGCGCGAGATCGTCCGCAGTGGCGGCCTGACAGGCGAGCTGCACGGCCAGCACCTCGAGGACGCGCCGCAACTCGAGCATGCGGAGCTGGGCCTCGACGGAGGCCGGCGGGATAAGCACGCCCTTGTTGGGGTGAATCTCCACCATGCGATTGCGAGCGAGCTGCTGCAGCGCTTCGCGTACGGGCGTGCGGCCCAGCCCGGTGTGCTCCATGAGGACGGCCTCGGATACCAGCGAACCCGGCGCCAGCGTTTGGGAGACGATGAGTTGCTCGATCTCCTCATAGGCCTGGCCGGCCTTCCCTTGGGCGATCATCAGGCTCCTCGTGACGGTGCGAACTGCAGGTGGTCGCACGATTCTAGCCGCCGAACGACACTCCGCTATGCAACCCATATATCGGTTGCATACTGGGTTGATCCGGCCCCCAAGATTCGAGGTCACCATGGCGAGGGCAGCAAAGGTCGAACGTCGTTCCATTGATTTCATCCCGCCCGAGGAAAGGCACGGGACCCCGCGCAGCCTGCTCTTCGTGTGGTTCGCGGCCAACACTTCCATCACCGCGGTGGTGACGGGCGCGCTCTTCGTCATCTTGGGCAACAGCGCGCTGTGGTCCATCCCGGCCATCATCCTCGGCAACGCGGTTGGTGGCTTCTTCACTTCACTGCACTCGGCTCAGGGACCTCGACTAGGCGTGCCGCAGATGATCCAGAGCCGCGCACAGTTCGGCTACTTCGGCGCCATCCTGCCGCTCCTGCTCGCCCTCATGATCTACGTCGGCTTCTATGCAACCGGGTTGGTGCTTGGCGGCGAGGCTATTGGCACACTTTTCCACATCCCGGCGCAACTCGGTTCCATCGCGTTCGCGCTCATGTCTGCCACGCTTGCCGTCTTTGGCTACCGCTACATCCACCGCTTCTCACACTTCGCCGCCGTGCTCAGTGCGCTTGTGTTCGCGGTGCTGTTGGTGCGCATGCTCGGCCACGCGGACTTGGCCAGTGCTGTGAGCGCCCATGGCTTCGTCGCAGCACCATTCGTGCTTGGCATCTCGCTTTCTGCCTCATGGCAACTCACGTTCGGACCGTACATTGCGGACTACTCGCGCTACCTCCCGGAGGACACACCCAAGCGGGCCACCATTGGCTGGACCTTCCTGGGCAGCGTCCTCGGTGGTTCGATCGCCATGACGGTCGGTGCCCTGGCGGCCGCGCTGGGTGGGGCGGCGTTCGGCAAGGACCAGGTGGGATACCTGGCTGGGCTCGGAGGCTCGCTCTGGTCGGTGGTGCTCCTCGCCGTCATCTGCGGGAAGCTCACCGGCAACACGCTGAGCTCCTACGGCGGCTACATGTCCACCGCCACCATCATCACCAGCCTCACCGGCCAGGATCATGTGCGCCCGCGGCAGCGTGCCGTGTACGTGTCGCTGATCTCGGCGATCTCGCTTGGCATCGCACTCGCCGCAAGCAGCAACTTCCTCTCCAACTTCACGAACTTCCTGCTCTTCTTGCTCTACTTCATGACACCGTGGTCCGCAATCAACCTCGTGGACTACTACTGGGTGCGGCGCGAGCGATACGACATCGGGCAGTTGTTCATCCGTGACGGGGTCTACGGACGCTTCCGCAAGAGCGCGTTTGCCGCCTATGTGATCGGCGTGCTCATCCAGATTCCCTTCATGAACAGTTCCGTGTACGTGGGCCCAGTGGCGAACCTCATGGGTGGTGCAGAGGTGGCATGGCTCATCGGGTTGGTGGTGGCGGGTGGCATCTACTACCTGACGTCGAGCGCGATTCGCGTCGCACATGCCCAATTGCCGATGCCGACGACGCAGTCAACCGCGAGGATCCAGGCGCCGACAACGGTGGCCGTTACTGAGGAGTCACTGTGAAGTACGACCCAGCCATCGAGGCGAGCGCGCTTCCCTACTCACCGTTCAAGAGCTGCACGGTTCCCCGGCCCATCGGCTGGCTCTCCAGCATCAGCGCCGATGGCATCGACAATCTGGCGCCGTACAGCCAATGGCAGAACCTCACCTTCGACCCACCGATGGTGATGTTCGCCGCCAACCAGTACCCAGACGGGCGCCGCAAGGACACCGTGATCAATGCGGAGGAAACGGGATGGTTCGTGTGGAACATGGCCACCTACGACCTTCGGGAGGCGGTGAACATCAGCGCCATGGCACTGCCTCCGGAGCAGAGCGAGTTCGATATTGCGGGCGTCACGCGTCGCAGTGCCGACCTGTCGTCGGTGCCCATGGTGGCCGAGAGCCCGGTGCACTTCGAGTGCCGGTACCTCTCCACGCATCGCTTTATCGGCAACTCCAAGGTGGGCACCATCGACGTGGTGTTTGCAGCAGTCGAGCGCATCCACATCGACGACGCCTTCCTTACTGCGGATGGCAGACTCGACATCCTGCGTATCCGGCCACTGGCGCGCCTCGGCTACCACGACTACACGAGCGTGACCGAGACCTTTGCGATGCATGTCCCCAATGCCAGCCCTGAGGCAGACGACGGCCTGGAGGGCCAGCCTGCGCGTCGTAGTGGGGTGCCGAGCATGCGGCCACCGCATTAGGTCGTCCGAGCATCGGGGAGGCCCCGGCCGCACGCTGCCCTGCAGGCTGCTGCCGGGGCCTTCTGCCGCCTCCGATCTGGCCGCCAGCCATCCTCAACGGCGACACTGTGACGGCGTTGGTGGTTCAGCGGGACGTCGTGGAGTTCCGCTTCAACGTGTGACCCTGCGCCCGTCGGCGGCCCCAGGGCGCCCATCGGCAGTCACTCGGCGCAGTTGTGAGTACTGTCACAGCAGATCGGGCAAGACGGTACGAAATGCCCGTTTCGCGTAGGGCGACCCCTCCGCCACACTCGGTCCATGGCTTCCAGCGCGGCGTGGCTCACTGTGTCGCGCCCGCATTGCCCGATCGATCAATCCGCGCCCACGGCCGTGCGTTCGCATGCCGTCCGGCGCCCGCTCGAGGAGTAGAACGTGCGTATCGGCATCCCTCGCGAGAGCAAGCAGGGGGAGACGCTCGTCGCGGCAACCCCGGCGACAGCGTCCCAACTCGTGAAACTCGGCTACGAGGTCGTGGTCGAGGCCGGCGCGGGTGACCGCGCCGATCAACCTGACTCCGCCTACACCGCGGCTGGCATCGGCATCGTCGACGCCGCCACCGTGTGGGCAAGCGACGTCGTGGCCAAGGTGAACGCCCCCACGGATGACGAGATCGCGCGCATGCGTCCCGGCACCGTGTTCATCTCGATGATGGCCCCGGCCAGATCGCCAGAACTCGTCGAGCGCCTGCGCGCCGCCGGTGTCACCGCGCTGGCGCTCGACGCCGTCCCACGCATCTCGCGCGCCCAGGCGCTCGATGTGCTGTCATCGATGGCCAACGTCGCGGGCTACCGTGCGGTCGTCGAGGCCGCCCACGCGTTCGGCCGCCAGTTCACCGGCCAGGTCACGGCCGCTGGCAAGGTGCCGCCCGCACGCGTGTTCGTCGTGGGTGCAGGTGTCGCTGGCCTCGCCGCCATCGGCGCGGCACGCGCCATGGGTGCGATCGTCCGTGCGTTCGACGTGCGGCCCGAGGTGGCCGAGCAGGTCAAGTCGATGGGTGCGGAGTTCGTCTTCGTCGAGATGGAGCAGGAGGTCTCGAAGGACGGGTACGCCAAGGAGATGACCGCTGCCCAAGAGGCGGCCACTGCGGCCATGTATGACGCCGAAGCGCGTGCGGCCGACATCGTCATCACGACGGCGCTCATCCCCGGACGTCCGGCGCCGCGGCTGCTCCATGCCGCCACGTTGGATGCCATGAAGCCCGGCTCGGTCATCGTCGACATGGCGGCCGCCAATGGTGGCAACGTCGAGGGCACGGTCTCCGGCGAGCTCGTCGTCACCGCCGGCAAGGTCACGATCATCGGCTACACCGATCTCGCGTCGCGCCTCGCCGGCCAGACCAGCCAGCTCTTCGGCACCAACGTCGTCAACCTCTTCAAGCTGCTCACCCCTGCGAAGGACGGGGTCGTCGCGCTCAACTTCGATGACGTCGTGCTGCGTGGCATGACCGTCGCGAAGGACAGCGAGCTGCTGTGGCCGCCGCCGCCGGTGCAGGTGTCCGCGGCGCCCTCGGCGGCACCGGCCGCCCCCGTGGCGAAGGAGCCGCCGAAGCCGAAGGATCCGAGACGGAGCCTCTATCAGGCAGCGCTCGGTGCCATCGTCTTCATGGTGATGGCGGCCTACTCGCCGGCGGTGCTGCTGAGCCACTTCACGGTGTTCGCCCTCGCCGTGTTCGTCGGCTACTACGTCATCTCGAACGTGGCCCATGCCCTGCACACGCCGCTCATGTCCGAGACCAACGCGATCTCCGGCATCATCCTCACCGGTGGCATCCTGCAGATCGGGCAGACCAACACCGTCGTCACGGTGCTCGCCGTGATCGCGGTGCTCATCGCATCCATCAACATCTTCGGCGGGTTCCTCGTGACGCTCCGCATGCTCGAGATGTTCCGGAAGGACTGACCCGTGAACAACTTCCTGTCGTCTGATCAGCTCTCCGGGCTCATCCAGGCCGCCTACATCATCGCCGGCGTCCTATTCATCTTCGCCCTCGCTGGCCTCTCGAAGCACGAGACGGCCAAGCGCGGCAACATGTTCGGCATGTCGGGCATGGGGCTGGCGCTCGTCGCCACGCTCGTGCTCGCGGCTCGCAACTCGCAGACGCTCGCCAACCAGCGGCCGCTCGCGGTCACACTCGGCCTCGTCGTCGTCGCCATGGTGATCGGTGGCGCCATCGGTGCGTGGCGTGCCCGCACCGTCGAGATGACGCAGATGCCGGAGCTCGTCGCGATGCTCCACAGCTTCGTCGGTGCGGCCGCCGTGCTCGTCGGCTACAACTCGTACCTGGAGCCGGGCAGCGAGACCACGGGCTCACTGGCGGCCATCCACTCGGCCGAGGTGTTCCTCGGGGTGTTCATCGGTGCGGTCACCTTCACCGGCTCGATCGTCGCATTCATGAAGCTGTCGGCGCGCATGAAGAGCTCGCCGCTCGTGCTGCCGCAGCGGCACAAGCTCAACGCGCTCATCCTGCTGGTCTCGGCCGTGCTCATGGTGATGTTCATGACGAACCACCAGAGCAGCGCCATCGTGCCGCTCGCCATCATGACCGCGCTCGCGTTGTTCCTCGGCTTCCACCTCGTCGCCGCCATCGGTGGTGGCGACATGCCGGTCGTCGTCTCGATGCTGAACTCCTACTCCGGGTGGGCGGCAGCAGCGGCAGGCTTCATGCTGAACAACGACCTGCTCATCATCACCGGCTCACTGGTCGGCGCGTCGGGTGCCATCCTCAGTTACATCATGTGCCAGGCCATGAACCGCTCCTTCATCTCCGTGATCATGGGCGGCTTCGGGTCCGATGGCGCGGTGTCCGGCGAGGAGAAGGACTACGGCGAGCACCGCGAGACGACGGCTGCCGAGGTGGCCGAGCTGCTCGCGAGCGCGCAGTCGGTCGTCATCACGCCCGGCTACGGCATGGCCGTCGCACAGGCGCAGTACCCGGTGGCCGAGATGACGGCGAAGCTGCGGGCCAAGGGCGTGAACGTGCGCTTTGGCATCCACCCCGTTGCCGGCCGTCTCCCCGGGCACATGAACGTGCTGCTCGCCGAGGCCAAGGTGCCGTACGACATCGTGCTCGAGATGGACGAGATCAATGAGGACTTCCCCGAGACCGACGTGGTGCTCGTCATCGGTGCCAACGACACGGTGAACCCGGCCGCGAATGAGGACCCGTCCTCGCCGATCGCCGGCATGCCCGTGCTCGAGGTGTGGAAGGCGCATGACGTCATCGTGTTCAAGCGCTCCATGGCCACCGGCTATGCGGGTGTGCAGAACCCGTTGTTCTTCCGCGAGAACACGTCGATGCTGTTCGGTGATGCCAAGGAGCGCGTCGACGACATCGTGCGTGCCCTGGGCTGACCAGTTCCCTCCAGCGATGGGGCCGGCGGAGTGATCCGCTCGGCCCCATCGTCATCTCCGGCTGGAGGTCAGGCGAAGTCGGTGCTCGCGAGTTCGGTGGCGTCCTCGCGAATGGCGGCCACGATGCGCGTCACCACATGCTCTGGCGTCATGCCAGCCGCGAACCGTGGCGCAGTGCCGAAGGCGGCGCGCGTGGCAAGACCCGTCTCGGTGTGCCCCGGATGCGTGTTGAGCACGCGGATGCCGGCGCGACGGACGTCGAGGCGGAGGGCCGCCAGCCAGGCCGCGTGGGCCGACTTGCTGGCGACGTAGGCGGCCATGCCCGGGAAGGCGCGCTCGGCCACGATGCCGGTGATGCCGCACACGAAGGGCTGGTGGCCGGCGGTGGCCGATGCCGTGAGCGTCGGGAGGAGGCGGGTGATGAGGTCGGCGGGGCCAAGGTGGTTCACGCGCATGAGGAGCGCCGCGTCGCTGGCGCTGGTCGTCGTCGCCGGGCCGAACCCGACGAGACCAGCGGCGTTCACGATGCCGTCAAGGCCGCGCCCCGCAGATGCGAGGTAGGTCGCCAGGGTGCTGATGCTGCCGTCGTCCGTCAGGTCGACGAGGAGTCGCTCGTCGAGCGTGGCGTCGAGTCGTGCCGCCCCCTCGGCGTCACGAGCAGTCCCGATGACCTGCGCTCCCGAGGCTCGCAGGGCCCGCGCGATGCCCGCCCCCAGCACCCCATTCGCGCCCACCACGAGCACCCGTCGTTCCCGGAGATCCATGCTTCCCCTCCTGCGCTTCACTCCTTGAGCGCCCCGCGACACGCCGTCTGCGGGGCTGCTTCAAGGAGTGAAGCGTCCCATGGGCAGGGCGCTGACGCGGGAGGTGGGGTGGCGCGTAGGCTCGCGACGCTTGGTGCCAACCCTCGGGCACCCGATGTGAATGGGTGGCAGCGGCATGGACGTGCGAGTCGAGAGCATCTGTGTGCGACGGGAATTCGCCGCATCGCCGGAGGAGGTCTGGCAGGCCTTCACCGATGCCGACGCGCTGTCCGCCTGGTACCACCCGGTCGGGTTCTCGACGCCCCGGGATCGCGTGCACGTCGACGCCGTCGTCGGTGGCCGGTGGGCTGCAGCGGTCGTCGTCCCGATGGACGGCAGCCTGCACCGTTTCCAGGGCGCATACCGCAGGGTCGAGCAGCCCCATGTGCTCGAGTACTCGATGTACTACGGGGCCGGTGAGGCACCGATCGACGAGGACGGGCCGAGCCACACCGTGGTGGTCGTCATCGAGGCCAATGGTGGGGGAAGCAGGGTGACGTACCTCGAGTACGGGCTGCTCCCCGTCGGGCAGTCAGCGCTCGCGCAGCAGGGGATGAAGAGCTACTTCGACTCCCTGGGCGCCTACCTGTCGCGGTGATGCTGCAGGCTCGCGTCTGACCGTCACCGCGCTGCGTTCCGCTTCACTCCGTCAAGCTCCTGCGACACGCCGACGTGACGGGGGCCTCGAGGAGTGAAGCCAACCGGGATCGGCGCTGGCGCGCACGCCGAGGGCCTGTTCAAGCCAGCGCAGCGCTGGTCGATCGCCGAGCAGCATCTGCTCGAAGGTCCAGTGGACAACGGTCCACCCGGCTGCCCGGAGGTCGCTGTCGCGGAACTTCTCCAGTTCGAACTGCCCGCGTTCCGAGTACTTGCCGAAGCCGTCACTCTCGCCGATGACGCCTGCCCCCTCCCAAACGAAGTCCGCGCGCCAGCGGCGCCCAGATCGCCCGCGCACCTCCCGCTGCAGCACCGGATGCGGCAGTCCGGCCGCGATGATCGCGCCGCGGCTCATCGACTCGAGCGCCGACTCGGCCCGAGCGTCTGCCACGGCAAGGGCACGATCAAGCACGCGTGTTCCGGGCCAGCCGTGCATGCGACGTCGTGCCGCGATGAGCTTGCCCTTGCTGGCGCCCAGCGCGTAGGCGTGGTCGATGGGAACGAGCGCGTACTCCAGGGAGCAGCCGCGGGCCAGGTCGAGCGCGGTCCGCTCGAGGGTGGTGACGCGGAGGCCGTCCAGTCGGATCACGTCACGACGTCCGATCGTCGCCGGTAGCAGGACAATGCCCGGCAGGTAGTCAGGTCGACGACGTGCAGGGTCACAGACGAAGAACTGCCTGGAGTCTGCCTGCGGCACGCGAAGGCCGTGGATCGCGGCGGCAGTGTGATGCGCGGCAACGAGCGGCGTCGTGTGCTGGGCCATGCGATTGATCGCGTTGGCGTGTTCCGTCGCCCTCGCGTCGATGCGGATGTACCACCCTCGTGAGAGCCGTTCCACGGCACCTTCGGCGACGAGACGTGCCAGCGCCTTGGCTGAGATGCCGGCA
>JAKALQ010000008.1 GCA_021824095.1 Actinomycetes bacterium | reverse complement strand
GCGGGGGTGGACCGTTCTCGGCACCGCATGGCAGATCAACGCCAACCTCATCAACGCCGACGGCAAGGTGAAGGTCGACAGCATCCTCCCGACCGAGGGCGCCACTGGGTGGTCCGACACCTGGATGATCGCCGCGAACGCCCCGCACCCCAACTGCATGTACAAGTGGATGGACTGGATCATCTCGCCCAAGGTCAACGCGCAGGTTGCCGAGTGGTTCGGTGAGGCCCCGGCGCAGACGAAGGCCTGCACGGAGACCGTGGACAAGAACTTCTGCACCACGTTCCACGCGCTCGATGCCGCGTACGCGAACCAGATCCACTACTGGACGACACCGCTGGCGCAGTGCCTCGATGGGCGCACTGATGTCACCTGCAAGGACTATGCGGCCTGGACACAGGCCTGGACGACGATCAAGGGCTGATGTCGACCGACGTCGCGCTGCGTCCGTCACCCACGGGTGGCGGGCGCAGCCACGCCCTCTCGCGCTACCTCGCGACGCACGCCCGCGCGAGGCTCGCCGCGCTGCTGTCGCTGCCCCTTGCGTGGGTGCTCGTGCTCTACATCGGGTCGCTCGCACTCATGATCGTCGCCGCCTTCTGGTCAGTCGACAGCTTCACCGGCAACGTGGTGCACAGCTTCACGTGGGCCAACTTCCAGACGCTGGTCACGCAACCCGTCTACCGTGACGTTGCCCTGCGCTCGCTCGGCATCGCCATCGCGGTCACCGTCATCGACGGGCTGCTCGCCCTGCCCATCGCCATCTACGCCGCCAAGATCACGCCGTCGCCACGGGTGCGCTATGCCATCGTCATCCTCACGACGATGCCGCTGTGGGCGGGTTACCTGGTGAAGGCGTACGCGTGGCGGATCATGCTCGACACCAATGGTGTGCTCGACTGGGTGCTGTCGCCCTTGGGCCTCCACGGCCCCGGGCTCGGCCTCACGGCAACTGTGCTCGCGCTCTCGTACCTGTGGCTGCCGTACATGATCATGCCGGTATACGCGGCACTCGATCGCATGCCGAACTCGCTCGTCGACGCATCGGCCGACCTCGGCGCAGGCCCGCTGCGCACAATGCGCAGCGTGGTGCTGCCGATCATCCTGCCGGGCATTGTCGCGGGTTCGATCTTCACCTTCTCGCTGTCGCTCGGCGACTACATCATGGTGAAGATCGTCGGTGGGACGACGCAGATGTTCGCCAACATCGTCTACGACAACATCGGCGTCGCCGGCAACCTGCCCTTCGCGGCAGCGGCCGCGACCTTCCCGATCCTCGTCGTCATCGGCTACCTCACCGCGGTGCGTCGCACCGGTGCCCTGGAGAACCTCTGATGTACCTCGGTCGCCTGCCACGTGCCCTGTTCGCCTTCGCCGTGCTCGTCGGACTGGCGTTCATCTACGTGCCACTCGGTGTGGTCATCGTGAACTCCTTCAACGCCTCGAAGGTGTTCTCGTGGCCGCCCACGCAGTTCACCACGCACTGGTGGTCGGCCGCGCTCACGAATGACGGCGTGCGGGCGGCGCTGCTCACCAGCGTGCGAGCGGGGCTCGGTGCCACGCTCATTGCCGTCGTGCTCGGTACCGCGCTGTCGTTCGCGCTCGTGCGCTACGAGTTCTTCGGCCGCACCAGCGTGAACTTCCTCGTCGTCCTCCCGATCTCGCTGCCGGGCATTGTCACTGGTATCGCGCTCAACACGTCGTTCACCACGTTGCTGCAGCCGCTCGGCATCTCGCTCGGCCTCTTCACGGTGGTGCTCGGGCATGCCACGTTCTGCATCGTCGTGGTGTTCAACAACGTGTCGGCGCGCCTGCGGCGCACGGGCACGTCGCTCGATGAGGCGTCAGCCGACCTCGGGGCATCCCTGTGGCAGACCTTCCGCTACGTCACGCTGCCGCAGCTGCGCTCGTCCATCGTGGCGGGTGCCCTGCTGGCATTCGCGCTGTCGTTCGACGAGATCGTCGTCACGACCTTCACTGCCGGGCCCGGCGTGCAGACGCTGCCGCAGTGGATCTTCAACAACCTCTTCCGGCCCAATCAGGGCCCCATCGTCAACGCCGTTGCCGCGCTGCTCCTGCTCGTGTTCGTGGCGCCCGTGTGGTTGGCCGAGCGACTCTCGGGCGCCGATCGCACCGCCTCCGCCGGCCGCATGTGACCCGTCACCCCACCGCCGACCCCACCCCTCCGTCCCCACCCCCGTCCTCACCCCCCGCTAGGACTCAAAACGGGTTGATTTTTGTGCCATTTTGTCCGCCCGTTCTGAGTCCTAGCGTGGAATGAGGACGACGGGGGTGGGGGCCGTAGACTCCCGGGCGTGACGCGAGGCGACGGACTGCTGTCCCACGACATCCTTCCCGGCGAGAAGGGCCCGCAGGACGCGTGCGGCGTCTTCGGCGTCTGGGCGCCGGGCGAGGACGTCGCGAAACTCACCTACTACGGCCTGTACGCCCTGCAGCACCGCGGCCAGGAATCCGCGGGCATCGCAGCGAGCGACGGGCACCGCATCCTCGTCTTCAAGGACATGGGCCTCGTCTCCCAGGTTTTCAACGAGACGACGCTCGCCACCCTCACCGGCCACATCGCCATCGGTCACGCCCGCTACTCGACGACCGGCTCGAGCGTGTGGCAGAACGCGCAACCGACCTTCCGCTCCACTGCCACGGGGCACCTCGCCCTCGGCCACAACGGCAACCTCGTGAACACCCACGAGCTGCGGGCCTTCCTCCAGGAACTGCGCGACGACCTCGGCACCATCCCCGGCACCGAGGACGCCTCCGCGGCCTCCACCGACACCGAGATCCTCACCGCCCTGCTCGCTGCCCACCCCGACCGATCCCTCGAGGAGTCCGCGCGCATCGAGCTGGCCCGAGTGCGCGGCGCCTTCTCACTCGTCTTCATGGACCATCAGACGCTCTACGCCGCCCGCGATCCGCAGGGCGTGCGACCGCTCGTGCTCGGCCGGCTCGAACGCGGCTGGGTCGTGGCGAGCGAGACGGCCGCACTCGACATCGTCGGTGCCAGCTATGTGCGCGACATCGAGCCCGGCGAGCTGCTCGCCATCGACGAGCAGGGCCTTCGCTCCACGCGCTTCGCGGAAGCCGCACGCAAGGGCTGCCTCTTCGAGTTCGTGTACCTCGCCCGCCCGGACTCCCTGCTCGACGGCCACACCATCCACGCGGTGCGCACGGAGATCGGCCGACGCCTCGCGCGCGAGCACCCGGTGGATGCCGACCTCGTCATCCCCGTGCCCGAGTCCGGTACCCCCGCAGCCATCGGCTACGCGCAGGAGTCGGGCATCCCATTCGCCCAGGGCATCATCAAGAACGCCTACGTGGGTCGCACCTTCATCCAGCCCTCGCAGACGATCCGCCAGCTCGGCATCCGCCTCAAGCTCAACCCCCTGCGCGAGGTGATCCACGGCCGCCGCCTCGTCGTGGTCGATGACTCCATCGTCCGTGGCAACACGCAACGGGCCATCGTCCGCATGCTCCGCGAGGCTGGTGCGGCCGAGGTGCATGTGCGCATCTCGTCGCCGCCCGTGGTCTGGCCCTGCTTCTACGGCATCGACTTCGCCACCCGCGCCGAGCTCATCTCGACGAGCATGACGCCGGAGCAGATCGCACGCTCCATCAACGCCGACTCCCTCGGCTTCGTGTCCCTCGGTGAGCTCGTGGCGTCCACCGGGCAGCCCGCCGACAGCCTGTGCCGTGCCTGCTTCGACGGCGAGTACCCCATCCCGTTGCCGTCCCCCGAGCTCCTCGGCAAGTACGCCCTCGAGACGCCCGTGAGGTTGAACCATGAGTGACGCCACCTACGCCGCCGCCGGCGTCGACGTCGAGGCGGGGGAGCGCGCCGTCGCCCTCATGAAGGCGTCGGTCCGGTCCGCCCAGCGCCCCGAGAGCGTCGGGGACCTCGGGGGCTTCGCCGGGCTCTTCGACGCCAGCGCCCTCACCCGCTTCCGTCGGCCGCTGCTCGCCACCTCCACGGACGGGGTCGGCACCAAGGTGGCCGTCGCGCGGGCCATGGGCCGCCACGACACCATCGGCATCGACCTTGTCGCGATGGTCGTCGACGACCTCGTCGTCGTCGGCGCCGAGCCGCTCTTCATGACCGACTACATCGCCTGTGGCCAGGTGGTGCCCGAGCGCATCGCGGCCATCGTCACCGGCATCGCCGAGGGATGCCGTCAGGCAGGGGTGGCGCTCCTCGGCGGCGAGACGGCCGAGCACCCCGGCCTCATGGAGCCCGACGAGTACGACGTCGCCGGCGCGGGCACCGGCGTCGTCGAGGCCGATGCCATGCTCGGCGCGCATCGGGTGTGCGCGGGTGACGTCGTCATCGCGATGCGCTCAAGCGGCCTGCACTCCAATGGCTACTCCCTCGCCCGCTACGTCCTGCTTGGTGAGGACGGCCGCAATGCCGGGCTCGCGCTCGACCGACATGTCGACGTGCTCGGCCGCACGCTCGGCGAGGAGCTGCTCGAGCCAACCCGCATCTACACCCTCGACTGCCTCGACCTGGCCGAGGCCGTCGACGTGCGCGTCTTCGCACACGTCACCGGGGGCGGGCTGGCCGCGAACCTGGCGCGTGTGCTGCCCCCGCACCTGGCGGCCGACATCGACCGCGGCAGCTGGGTGCCGCACCCCGTGTTCGGGCTCATCGGCGACCTTGGCCATGTGCGCCGGGTCGAACTCGAGCGCACCCTGAACCAGGGCATCGGCATGTTCGCCGTCGTGGGAGCGGACGCCGCGGATGCGGCCGTTGCGCGACTCACGGCACGTGGGGTCGACGCCTGGCTCGCGGGCACGGTGCGTGAGCGGCGCGAGGGGGAGCAGGGGGACGCAGAGCCAAAGGGTGGCACCGGTGGTGCTGTGACCCTGGTGGGCGACCACCGGGCATGAAGCGGGCGCCGCACCTGCGGCGCCCCCACCCGATGGCAGTCTCGTGTGCGATGCGGTCGCGTCAGCGACGCTCGTCCGACTCCTCGTCCTCGTCGTCCTCGACGGCGTCTTCGTCAGACTCGGCGTCGATCCAGTCCGCGTACTTGTCCTCGTCGGATTCCTCATCCGCGAACGACGGTCGCGTGGACCGCTCGGCGGAGAGCTCTGCTGCGAGGCGATTCAGGTCGGTGTCGGGCCCGCCGTACTTCAACTCGCGGGCGACCCGCTGCTGCTTTGCCTTGGCCCGGCCGCGCCCCATGGCTCAGCCCCCTTGCTGCATCAGTGTGAGCGATTTGTCGTCCGCGAAGGATATCGGATGCGCCGAACGGCGTCATGCCCGGAACCATGACGGATCGGGCGAAACTGCGCCTTTGGCCCTATGTCCGGCGTCCGCCGGATGGCACACTCCACGGCAGGAGGTGCCCATGTCGAAGGATCCCGACCGCCTGCTCACCCCGCGCGAGGTGGCGGCCATGTTCCGGGTCGACCCGAAGACGGTGACGCGCTGGGCCCAGGCGGGCAAGTTGCAGTATGTGCGCACCCTCGGCGGGCATCGGCGCTACCGAGCCGGCGACGTGGAGGCCCTGCTCGCCGGGGAGCACCCGCGCATGCCCCACGCGAGTTGACGTCGATTGGCCCGCGGCTGCCGCGGTCCCATAGGATGCCGCCGCTCCGGTCAGGTAGCTCAGTTGGTACGAGCGTCCGCCTGAAAAGTGGAAGGTCGGCGGTTCGACCCCGCCCCTGACCACCGGGCAGCCCCTCGCAGTTCGCTGCGGGGGGCTTTCGCATGTGCGGGTCCGGGCCCGATCGCAGCTCCTCGTCAGGCGGGCGGCAGCGGTGCGGGGCGCCCGAACAGGTACCCCTGCCCGCGCCGCCAGCCCAATCCGCGCACGGCCTCGAGTTGCTCCTCGGTCTCGATGCCCTCCGCCACCGCGGTGAGGTCCAGTCGGTCGACGAGCGTCTGCACGGCCTCCGCGACCGCCGCGGAGTCGGGCTCGGTGATGCGGGCCACGAAGGAGCGATCGAGCTTGAGACCGGTGATCGGCAGCTGGCGGACGACCGCGAGCGACGAGTAGCCGGTGCCGAAGTCGTCGAGGTCGATGCCGACACCCCGGTCGCGCAGTGCGCGCAGGCCCTCGATGTTCTCCGGCGACAGCCGCAGGGCCGCCGTCTCGGTGAGTTCGACGATGATGCGTCCGGGATCCACGCCCCAGGCATCGAGGGACGTGAGCAGTCCCTCCTGCCAGTCCGGACGTCGCAGCTGGATGGCCGAGAAGTTCATGGCGATGGTGCCGGTGAACGTGGTGCGCTCCGCGAGTTCCCGGCACACCTCCTCGACGGTGTAGGCACACAGGTCGACGACGAGGCCCGTCTCCTCGGCGATGTCGAGGAAGGCGCCGGGCGCCAGCAGCCCGCGGTCGGGGTGCTGCCAGCGGATGAGTGCCTCGTAGCCGACGACCCGCAGGTCGGCGAGGTCGACCACCGGTTGGTAGTGCATGCGGAACTCGTTGCGGGTGATACCGGCCCGGATCTGGGCCTCCAGCGTGAAGCGATCGAGGGCGGCGCGGTGCATGGACGCATCGAAGAAGTGCCACCGCCCGCGGCCCTCCTCCTTCGCCTTGAAGACGGCCGCGTCGGCGTCCCGCAGCAGTGTGTGCTCGGTGGTGTCGGATGCGGACAGTGCGATGCCGATCGAGGCGGTCATGACGGTGTGGTGCGCCCCGATGGGGATGCCGGCCGCGATGGCCTCCGTGAGGCGCTGGGCGAGCGCCTCGACCTCACTGATGCCGGTGACCTCGGGCATGACGACGACGAAGGCGTCGCCGCTGAATCGCGCCAGCCGAGCCTCCGTGCCGACGCACGCGGCGAGACGCTCGGCGACGATGCGCAGCACCTCATCGCCGACCGCATGACCGAGGGAGTCATTGATGACCTTGAAGTGGTCGAGGTCGACGAAGAGCAGCGCGGTGGATCGTCCCGAGCGGCGCGATGCGCGCAGGTCGTCGGCCAGCGCCTCAATGAGCCAGGCGTGGTTGCGCAGGCCGGTGAGGTGATCGTGGAAGGCCTGATGGGCCAGCTCCTCGCGTGCCTCGTGCTCGACGGTGACGTCATGCAGGCCGGCCACCCGCACGGCCCCCCGCTCGGACTGGGCCAGGTTGGCGGTGACGGCCAGCCAGACGCGTGATCCGTCGGCTCGGATGAAGCGGTACTCGCCGCCGCAACTGCCCGTCTCCGACAGGTGCGCGAGCGAGGCGAGGATGGCGGGCCGGTCGGCGTCGTCGACGAGGTCGAGCATGTTCGTGCCGAGCAAATGCTCCGCGGTGCGCCCGAGGATGCGATGGGACGACTCCGACACCCACTCCAGATGCCCATCGGCCGCCACCTGCCAAACCACGTCGGAGGCGTTCTCGGCCAGCAGTCGGTAGTGCGCGGACAGTTCCTGACGACGCAGCACCTCGCGCTGCTCCCGCGCACGCAGCGCCATGATCGCGCCGCTTACGAGCACGGAGACGCCGAGGATGGCGATCCAGTCGGCGTTGTCGTCCGAGAGTCCGAGCTGGTGCAGCAGTGCCCGCGCCAGCAGTTGACCCGCGGGGATGCCGATGAGCACGGGGAGCACGGCCCACCAGCCACGCGTCCCGAGGCGCCGGCGCAGGGTGTCGACGGGCTGCAGATCCGGCTGCAGGCCGGCGATCGACGCTGCCAGGCCACCGAAGGCGAGGACCGCCATGAGCGACATGTGGAAGGGCGTGCCGCCCTCCAGGGTGCCGATGCCGGTGCCGAGGTAGCGGTAGGCGCCGATCGCGGTGGCCACGACGGCACCCGTCCAGCCGCCGGCGAGGAGTGTGCGTGCGACGGGCCCGCGAAGGCGCAGCACCAGGGCGGCGAGGGCGAGGAGGCCGATGACAGCGGCGGCCGCTGGATAGCGGTGCGAGACGGCAGCGCATGCCGAGCGTCCGACGCCATCGAGCAGGAGGGTGTCCGCAATGGAGACGCGCGTGCCCCGGACAACCTCGTAGGCGAGGACCGCGGCACTCGCCAGGCCGAGCAGGGCGAGGACCCGCGCCACGACGATCCGTCCGGTGGTGGCATCGGTGCGCGACTGCAGGAGCAGGGCCAGCGCGACGAAAGTCACCGTCTGCGGCATGCGCTCCAGCAGCCACAGGGTCTGGCTCCATCCCACGCACGGGTAGGTGATGGGGCCGAGCCCGGTGGTGACGCTCCACCACTGCACTGCGGCAATCGCGAGCACGGTGATGAGGACGGCACCGACCCACCGAGGTGATCGCCCATGCGCGGTCCCCGCTGCGACGCCATCCGGCTGTCCCTGCCGCATGGATGCAATGTAAGCCGCTCCTCCGTCTCGGGGTACCCCGGCCCCTGGGCACACAGGCGATTCCCCGGATCGTGGACGCCCCGGCGATAGGGTTCGCGTGATCCGGGAGGAGGGCCGCAGGTGTACCTGAAGAGCCTCACCCTGCGCGGATTCAAGTCCTTCGCCTCCTCCACCACGCTCGAGCTGGAGCCGGGCGTCACCTGCGTCGTCGGCCCCAACGGCTCCGGCAAGTCCAACGTCGTCGATGCCCTCGCCTGGGTCATGGGCGAGCAGGGCGCCAAGTCGCTGCGTGGCGGCAAGATGGAGGACGTCATCTTCGCCGGCACTGCCGGCCGCGCCCCACTCGGCCGGGCCGAGGTGATCCTCACCATCGACAACAGTGACGGCGCCCTGCCCATCGAGTATGCCGAGGTCACCATCTCGCGCATCATGTTCCGCAATGGCGGTTCCGAGTACGCCATCAACGGGGAGCAATGTCGACTGCTCGACGTGCAGGAGCTGCTCTCCGACTCCGGCATCGGCCGTGAGATGCACGTCATCGTGGGCCAGGGCCAGCTCGACACCATCCTCCACGCCACGCCCGAGGAGCGCCGCGGCTTCGTTGAGGAGGCGGCCGGCGTCCTCAAGCACCGCAAGCGCAAGGAGAAGGCGCTGCGCAAGCTCGAGGCCATGCAGGGCAACCTCACGCGCGTGCAGGACCTCACCACCGAGCTGCGACGCCAGCTCACCCCGCTCGGCAAGCAGGCCGAGGTAGCCCGCCGCGCACAGGTGATCCAGACCGACCTGCGCGACGCGAAGAGCCGCATCCTCGCCGACGACATTGTGCAGTTGCGCGCGGCGCTCGAGGCCGAGATCGCCGACGAGACGGCGCTGCGTGAGCGTCGCACCGCAGTCGAGACGGCGCTGGCCGAGGTGCAGTCGCGCGAGGCCGTGCTCGAAGCCGAGCTGCAGGCGGACGCGCCCGAGGTGGCACGGGCCCAGGAGACCTGGTACCGGCTCTCGAGCATGCGCGAGCGCTATGCCGGCATGGTGTCGCTCACGGCCGACCGCATCCGCGTCCTCGCCCCCGAGGAGGAGGACGCCCGCGGCCGCGACCCGGAGGAGCTCGACGCGGAGGCGCGCGCTGCCCGCGTCGAGGAGGCCGACCTGCAGCGACAGGTCGAGGCCGATCGCGCGGTGCTCGGCTCCGCGGTGCGCCTGCGCGCCGAAGCCGAGGCGGGGCTCGCTGCCGAGGTGCGCCGCATCGCCGAGGCCGAACGTGCGGCAGCCGATCGACGCAATGGTCGTACCCACCTCGTCGGGCAGGTCGAGGCGGCTCGCCAGCGCATCGACGCCCGTGATGCCGAACGCGAGCGGCTCGCCGCCCAGATCGCCGATGCCCGCCAACGGGCGCAGGCCGCCACCGGTGACTTCGCCGCCCTTGAGCAGCGCGTCGCCGGCATGAGCATGGGTGAGGCGGGCCTCGACGACGCCCACGAGGAAGCGCTCGATGCGCTCACGCAGGCACAGACCGAACTCGACGCGCTGCGGGCCGAGGACGCCGGCCTCGACCGTGAGCGTGCCGCTCACCAGGCGCGCGCCGAGGCCCTCGCCATGGCGCTGCAGCGTCAGGACGGCCCGGCCAACCTGCTTGCTGCCGGTACCGAGGTGTCCGGCCTGCTCGGCTCGGTGGCGGCGCTTGTCCGGGTGCGTCCCGGGTACGAGGCCGCCATCGCGTCCGCCCTCGGTGAGGCCGCCGACGCGGTCGCCGTGGCCGACCTCGACGGCGCCATCGACGCCATCAGCTTCCTCAAGGGCCGCGACGGTGGTCGCGCGTCGATCCTCCTCGGCTCGGCGAACGAGGCCGCCGGTGATCCGGTCGGCCAACGACTTCCCGATGGCCACCTGCTCGCGGTCGACCTCGTCGATGCGCCGGCTGGCATCCGCAGCGCCGTGCGCTCGCTGCTGCGGGGTGTCGTCGTGGTGCCCGACCTTGCGGCCGCGCGCGCCCTCGTCCGCGAGCGCCCCAATGCGGTCGCGGTCACCCCCGAGGGTGACCTGCTCTCACGCACCCGTGTGGTCGGCGGGTCGCATCATGCGTCGTCGCTGCTCGAGGTGCAGGCGGCACTGCAGGAGGCGCGTGAGCGTGCCGAGGCCGTCGCTGCACGACGCGAGTCCATCCGCTTCGAGCTCGTTGCCGCGCAGGAGCGGGTCCGCACCGCCGAGGACGCCGTCGAGCGGGCACTGGCGGCACTCCACGAGTCGGACGCCACCATGGCAGCGGTGGCCGAGCAGCTCGGCCACCTCGGGTCCGTCGCCCGTGCCGCGAACGCGGAGGCCGAGCGCCTCGAGCGTGGGCTGGCGGCGCAGGCGCAGGCGCGCGCGGCCGATGTCGCCACCCTCGCCGACCTTGAGCAGCGCCTTGCCGACCTCGATGCCCAGCCGGCGACCGAGGCGCCGGGCACCGACACGCGTGATGAACTCACCGCAGCGGTGGAGGCAGCCCGGGGCGCTGAGGTCGAGGCGCGCCTGGCCGTACGCACCGGTGAGGAGCGGCATCGCGCCACCGCGACGCGTGCCGAGACGCTGGAACGGGCAGCACGCGACGAGCGTGAGTCGCGCCGTCGGGCCGCAGAGCGTCGTGAGCGTCGGGCCCGCGAGGCGGCCACCGCCGCTGCCGTGCATGCGGCCGCCCTCCACGTCCTGTCCCACCTCGAGGTGTCGCTGCAGGCTGCCGGTGAGGCCCGCGCCGCCATCGAGCAGCGTCGCGCCGTGCGTGAGCAGGAGCGCACCACCATCCGCACCCGCGGCCGCGAACTCGCTGCCGAGCTCGAGGGGCTCGTCGACTCGGTGCACCGCGATGAGATGGCGCGGGCCGAGCAGCGCATGCGCATCGAAGCGCTCGAGAACCGGGCCCTCGAGGAGCTTGGTGTCGATGCGGTCACCCTCATCGCCGAGTTCGGGCCCGACCAGATGGTGCCGCCATCGCCGCCCGCGCCGGGCGACGAGGTCGACCCGGAGGCCCCCGCCCCCGAGCCGTACCCCTATGTGCGCGCCGAGCAGGAGAAGCGCCTCAAGGCAGCCGAGCGGGCCATGCAGCTCCTTGGCAAGGTCAACCCCCTGGCCCTGGAGGAGTACGCCGCCCTCGAGGAGCGCCATCGCTTCCTCAACGAGCAGCTCGATGACCTCAAGCGCTCGCGCGCCGACCTCATGTCCATCATCCGTGACGTCGACGATCGCGTGCAGCAGGTGTTCGCCGAGGCCTTCGCCGATACCGCACGCGAGTTCGAGGGCATCTTCTCCCGGCTGTTCCCGGGCGGCGATGGGCGCCTCGTGCTCACCGACCCGGACAACCTCCTCACCACTGGCATCGAGGTCGAGGCGCGGCCGCCGGGCAAGAAGATCAAGCGTCTGTCGCTGCTGTCGGGCGGTGAGCGCTCGCTCACGGCCGTCGCCTTCCTCGTCGCGCTGTTCAAGGCCCGTCCGAGCCCGTTCTACGTGCTCGACGAGGTCGAGGCCGCCCTCGACGACGTGAACCTCGGACGGCTCATCGACGTGCTCGGCGAGCTCAAGGGTTCGTCGCAGCTCATCATCATCACGCACCAGAAGCGCACCATGGAGATCGCGGATGCGCTCTACGGCGTCACCATGCGCGGTGATGGCGTGACCCAGGTGATCAGCCAGCGCCTGCATGCCGTGGGGGAGTCGGCGTGAACCGCGGGAGTCGGCCATGAGCCCCTTCCTGTTCCGTCGGCGCCGCTCCGCCGATGAGCAGCCCGTGGAGGAGGCCGGCGTCGAGTCGGCCGCGCCCCCGGACGTGGCTCCAGCGGACGCGCCGGCGTCGGAGGCTGCCCCCGTCGACAGCACACCGCCCCCATCGGTCATGGACGCAGGCACACCGGACGAGGAGCCCCCGTCGACGCCGTCGGAGGAGCCGATCGACGCGTCCGACTCGGGGGAGGCGCGGGTGCTCGGGCGCATGGCCCGTCTGCGTGGCCGCCTCTCCGGCGGGCTCGGGCGCGGTGTGCTCGGCATCCTCGGCGGCGCCAGCCTCACCGAGGCCGACTGGGAGGACGCCGAGGCGCTGCTGCTGCAGGCCGACCTCGGCCTGGACGCCACCCAGCGCATCCTCGGCTCGCTGCGCCGGGCCGTACGCGGTCACGGCGATGTGCGGTCGGCGCTGCGCGCCCTGCTCCTCGACGAGCTGCGCACCGAGGCCGCGCTCGACCTCGACCTCACCGGCGAACCGAGCGTCATCATGGTTGTCGGGGTCAACGGCACCGGCAAGACGACCACCTGCGGCAAGTTGGCCACGGCGCTGCACTCCATGCACCTCGCGGTCGTGCTCGGCGCGGCCGACACCTTCCGCGCAGCCGCGGCCGAGCAGCTCGCCACCTGGGGCAGCCGCGCTGGGGTGCCGGTGGTGCGTGGGCCCGAACGTGCCGACCCGGCATCGGTTGCCTACGAGGCGGTGCAGCGGGGGACGGCGGATGGTGCCGATGTCGTCATCATCGACACTGCGGGTCGCCTCCACACCAAGGTCGGCCTCATGGACGAGCTCGGCAAGGTGCGGCGCGTGGTGGAGAAGGTGCGTCCGGTGCGCGAGGTGCTGCTCGTGCTCGATGCCACGACGGGGCAGAACGGGCTCGTGCAGGCGCGCGTCTTCGGTGAGGCCGTCGCCGTCACCGGCGTCGTGCTCACGAAGCTTGACGGCACGGCGAAGGGCGGCATCGTGTTCGCTGTGCAGCGCGAGCTGGGGGTGCCGGTGAAGTTCGTCGGCCTCGGCGAGGGTGCCGACGATCTTGCGCCCTTCGACCCCGAGGTGTTCGTCGACGCGCTGCTCGGCTGATCAGCGGGCAGACGGCAGCCGCAGGGTGAACGTCGAGCCCTCGCCCCGCTGCGACCACACGACGCACTCGCCGCCGTGGGCCGCACAGATGTGCTTCACGATGGCGAGGCCGAGGCCGGTGCCGCCAGTCTCCCGACTGCGCGCCGGGTCCACGCGGTAGAAGCGCTCGAAGATGCGTTCGAGGTCCTGCTCGGCGATGCCGATGCCCTGATCGGTCACGCTGATCTCGACGAGTCCATCGGCGTTGCGGCCGGACACGCTCACCTTCGTGTGCTCGGGGGAGTAGGCAATGGCGTTCGTCAGCAGGTTGCGGACCGCGGTGACGAGTTGGGCCTCGTCGCCCTCGACACGCAGGCCCTTGAGCGAGCCGGCGATGAGGTCGATGTTGCGCTGCTGGGCATGCAGCTTCACGGTGTCCATGGCCTCGGCGACGATGCGGGCCGCGGGGATGGCGTTGCCGCGCTCGGGGTTGTCGGCCGACTGCAGGCGCGAGAGGTCACTGAGGTCGTTCACGAGCCGACTCAGCCGCTCGGCCTCGGTACGGATGCGGTCGATGAAGCGCTGCTGCGCCGTGGTGTCACCGTCGGACGAGCGCACGGCCTCCGCAAGCAGCAGCAGGGCTCCCACGGGGGTCTTGAGCTCGTGTGACACATTCACGATGAAGTCTCGCCGCATGGCGTCGACGCGCAGCGCATGCGACACGTCCTCGATGAGCAGCGCTGTCATGTGGTCGTTCAGGGGGCAGGCGCGCACCCGGAGGTAGCGGCTGGCGGCGCCTGGCACCGCGCCGCGGAGTTCGATGTCGATCTCGTCGGCGCTGCCGGTGCGCAGTGCATGCGTCACGAGGCGCCGCACGCCACGGTCGGTGAGCGACTGGTCGGCCGCGATGTGGAACTCGAAGGCATCCGGAGACGCCTCGAGCACCCGGAAGTCCGCGAGCACGACCATCCAGGAGAAGGGCAGGGCGTTGAGGATCGCCCTCGTCGCCCCGTCCACCGCGGGCCTGGCCTCCACCGTCACGGTTCGGAGGATAGGCACTCGCCGTGCGCGGGACGAGCGCTTCGCCACCATGGACGGCAACTTCCATCCACCTTTCATCGCCCACGCCCTGCGCGTTCCCGGCTCATTCACCTCGTGTTCACCTTGGTCCCGAAGGATCACCCCGGAGCAGAGGGAGGGTCCATGCGCGAGCACTACCACGAGGAACTCGCGGCCATCACGTCGCAGCTGGTGCAGATGGCCAGGATGGCCGAGTCCGCCATGGATCGCGCCACGCGGGCGCTCCTCGACGCCGATCTCGCCCTCGCCGAGTCGGTCATCTCCGATGACGGCAAGCTCGACGCGCTGTCGAAGCAGGTGGAGGAGTCGTCCATCTCGCTCGTTGCCCTGCAGCAGCCGGTAGCGTCCGAGCTGCGCATGCTCGTCGGCGCCATCCGCATGTCGGCGACGCTCGAGCGGATGGGCGACCTCGCCCAGCACGTGGCGAAGCAGGCACGGCTCCGTCACCCCGCGGCCTCCATCCCCACCGAGCTCCGGGCCACCTTCTCGATGATGGGTGCCATCGCGGTGTCGATCGTGCAGAAGGTCGAGGCCGTCCTCGAGACCCGCAACCTCGCGATCGCCGCCGATGTCGCCACGGCGGACGAGGCCATGGACCGCCTGCATCGCGAGTTGTTCACCACCGTGCTCTCACCCACCTGGACGCATGGCGTCGAGGCCGCCATCGATGTGACCCTGCTGAGCCGCTACTACGAGCGCTTCGCTGACCACGGGGTGAGCATCGCCCGTCGCGTCGCCTACATCGTCACCGGTGCGATGCCGAGCCGCGACGAACTGGCCGAGAACGCCTGATCATGGCCGACAACGCCGTGCAACCACGCACCATCACGACGACGCCCCGCACGTCGGATCGCGTCTTCCGCGGCATCGTGACCGCGGGCGGGCTCACGTCACTCATCATCCTCGGGCTCATCGCCATCTTCCTGGCCTCCAAGTCGCACGCGGTGTTCTCGACCTTCGGCTGGCACTTCATCACCGATGCGACCTGGAACCCGGACGACGGCACCACGATGTCGACGGGGCAGTACGGCATCGGCGCCATGCTCGTGGGCACGCTCATCACGGCAGCCATGGCCATCCTGTTCGCGGTCCCGGTCGCAGTCGGGCTGGCGCTCTTCATGACGCACTACGCCCCGGCATGGATGCGCACCCCACTCACCCTGCTCGTCGACCTCATGGCCGCGATCCCGTCGATTGTCTTCGGCCTGTGGGGCTTCTTCGTGCTCATGCCGATCGCCATGCACTGGTCGGAGCTCATCAACCACTACCTGGGGTGGATCCCGATCTTCTCGGTGCCGGTGCCGATCTTCGATCGCTCGCCCTTCATCGCCAGCCTCGTGCTTGCGGTGATGATCGTGCCGATCATCACCGCGATCGCCCGCGAGGTGTACGCGCAGGCGCCGCGTGACCACATCGAGGCCGCCTACGCACTCGGGGCCACGAAGTGGGTGGCCCTGCGCACCGTCGTGATCCCGCACGGGCGCGCCGGTGTCGTCGGCGGCACCATGCTCGGCCTCGGCCGCGCCCTGGGCGAGACCGTCGCCGTCTACATGGTGCTGAACCTCGTCTACGCCGTGAACTGGCACGTGCTGCAGTCTGCAGGCGGTTCCGTTGCGTCGATGATCGTGAACAAGTTCGGTGAGGCCACGCCGAACGAGGTGCAGGGGCTCATGGCGGCGGGCCTCGTGCTCTTCCTCCTCACACTCGTCGTGAACCTCGCCGCCAACCTCGTCGTCCGTCGCACGAGCAGGGGAGCCTGACATGGCCACCGTCGTCCCCACCCGCCCCTGGCGGGCCACGCCGCAGGTGCTCGCCACCGAGGCTGCCGGCCTCGCTGTCGCGCTGGTGCTCATGCTCCTCACCCTGCGCTTCACCGGCTTCTCCGGTCCCCTCGCGGCAGCGTTGCTGTTCATCGTGTACGCCACGGCGATCAGCGCGGGGCTCGAGGGCAGGCGTCGCGGCCTGCGGGCCGCGCAGGATGCGTTCGTCCGCGCCCTGCTCATCACCGCCACCGTCGTCGTGCTGCTGCCGCTCGTGTCGATCATGTGGACGGTCATCGACAACGGTCGGGCCGCGCTGCGGCCCAACTTCTTCACGCAGGACCTCACGAGCGCATCGGCCACCGGGCCGGTCGATCAGGGCGGTGCGGCCCAGGCGATCGTGGGCTCCATCGAACTCGTGGGCTTCGCCACCCTCATCGCCATGCCGCTCGGCATCCTGAGCGCCCTGTACCTCACCGAGATCCGCGGCCGCCTCAGCGGTGCGATCCGCTTCCTCACCCAGGCCATGGCTGGTGTGCCATCGGTGGTGGCCGGCCTCTTCGTGTATTCCGCGTGGGTGCTCGGTCCCGGGAAGGGCTTCTCTGGCTTCGCTGGCGCCCTGGCGCTCGCCATCCTCATGCTGCCGACGGTCGCGCGCACCGCGGAGGAGGTGCTGAAGCTCGTCCCCGAGCACCTGCGCGAGGCCGGGCTCGCACTCGGTGGCACCCAGTGGCGCACCGTCGCCACGATCGTGCTGCCGACCGCGCGCTCCGGGCTCATCACCGCAGGCATCCTCGGCGTTGCTCGCATCGCGGGTGAGACGGCGCCGCTCATCCTCACCGTGTTCGGTGCCGTGGCCATCAACACGTCGATGTTCAACGGCCCCATGTCGGCCCTGCCGCTCTATGTGTTCAACGAACTCAAGCTCGGCCTCGACATGGCCTATGCACGCGCCTGGACCGGCGCGCTCGTCCTCATGGTGCTCGTGCTCGTGCTCTTCGCATTCGCACGCTGGTTGGGTGGAAGGAAGACCCGATGAACGATCTCGTGGCCAAGGGCGTGCACGCCTGGTTCGGCGACCGCCTCGTGCTCGAGGATGTGAACCTCGAGTTCGCCCACGGCACGGTGACGGCCCTCATCGGCCCGTCCGGCTGTGGCAAGTCCACCTTCATCCGCACCCTCAACCGCATGCACGAGTTCGTGCCGAGTGCGAAGTTCGCGGGCGAGGTGCTGCTCGGTGGCAACGACATCTACGCCTCAGGCGAGGACGTGACGCGCATCCGCCTCGGCATCGGCATGGTGTTCCAGAAGCCCAACCCGTTCCCGGCGATGACCATCCGCGAGAACGTGCTCGCCGGCCCCAAGCTCGCGCGCCTCAAGGTGGACGACAAGGCCACGCTCGTCGAGAAGTCGCTGCAGCAGGCGGGCCTCTGGAACGAGGTGAAGGACCGCCTCGACGATCCGGCACTCGGCCTCTCGGGTGGCCAGCAGCAGCGCCTCTGCATCGCCCGCTCACTTGCGGTCAACCCCAAGGTGCTGCTCATGGATGAGCCCTGCTCGGCCCTTGACCCGGCTTCCACGCTGCGCGTGGAGGAGACGATCGATGAGATCAAGCACGAGGTCACCGTCGTCATCGTCACCCACAACATGCAGCAGGCGGCACGTGTCTCGGACTACACCGCGTTCTTCCTCGCCGAACTCGGTGAGCCGGGCCGCATGATTGAGTACGGCGAGACGAAGCAGATCTTCTCCAACCCCCGCGACAACCGCACCGAGCGCTACGTCACTGGCCAGTTCGGGTAGTTCACCCAGCGTTCACGCGACCTTCCGGCGCCGTTCCGAAACCGACCACATCGCGTTTCGGGGCGGCGCCTAGCGTTTCCAACGCAAGATCCCCGATCCGAATGGAGCAGCGGATGAACCTCCGCAAGTCCCTCGCAGCGGCCGCGGCCGTGGCCGTGGCCCTCACGGGCTTCGCCATCGCGCCTTCGCAGGCCGCTGGCGGCGTCACCATCACCGGCGCCGGTTCCACCTTCATCCAGAACTACGTCAACGCCTGCACCGCCGGCTACCACGACGCCACCGGTAACACGGTGAGCTACACGGGTACCGGCTCGGGCACCGGCCAGAGCATGTTCCGCTCCGGCACCGTCGACTTCGCCTTCTCCGACTCGCTCATGAAGACGGATGCCAGCTTCGGCTGGGAGTACATCCCCATGATCGTCGGCCCCGTCGCCGTCATGTTCAACCTGCCGGGCGTGCAGTCGGTCAACATGAGCCAGAAGACCATCGCCGACATCTTCGCCGGCAAGATCAAGATGTGGAACGATCCTGAGATCGTCGCCGACAACAAGGGCAAGGCCACGACCACGACCGTGAAGGTCATGCAGTGGAAGATGGTCCCGAAGCGCGTCAAGGGCAAGATCGTCAAGAAGAACGGCAAGACGGTCATGATCAAGAAGCGCGTTCCCACCTACAAGGCGGTCACGAAGACCACCGGTGGCGTGAAGCTCCCGAACCTGCCGATCTCGGTCATCTACCGCTCTGACGGGTCGGGCACCTCGTCGCTGCTCACCTCGTTCCTCGCCGGCGTGCAGCCGGGCATCTGGAACAAGGGCGGCAACCAGACCTTCACCGCCGCCTTCCCGGGCTCGCTGCCCTCGGACGGCACCTTCCAGGGCGTCTCGGGCTCCCCGCTCGTGGCATCGACGGTGAAGAGCAAGCCGGGTGCCATCGGGTACGCCGAGCTCTCGTACGCCAAGGACAGCAACCTCGGCACCGTCGCGGTGCAGAACGCTGCCGGCAACTACGTCGGCCCCACGCCGGCTGGTGCCTCGGCCTTCTTCTCCACGGTCAACGTGAAGGCGAAGGGTGAGATCGAGCCCGACTACATGACGAAGGATCCGGCTGCCTACGGCATCGCCGGCTGGACCTACGGTCTCGTCCGTACCGACGGCAAGCTGCCGAACGGCTCGGCTGACTCCGCGAAGATCAAGGCCATCAAGGACTTCATGACCTACCTCACGCAGACCTGCGTGCCGCTGCAGGCCGAGAAGAACTACTACGCCGGTCTTCCGGATGTGCCGCTGGCCATCGCCCAGTCGCAGATCGCGAACCTCGGCTGATCAACGCATCACCCCAGGGGCTCGGACATCCGTCCGGGCCCCTGCGGCGTTTCCGGCGACACGCGCCCGTAACACGGCGGTGCCTGCCGTTACCCATGGGAAACCCAAGTGCTGATCCCGTGAAACACGCGATCAGCACCCTCCTCCCATCGACGATGGCCACCACGGGGTGGCTCGGATGGAGGGACACGATGCCTCAGACCTTCTCGGGCGACACCGCCTGGGTGCTTGCGAGTACGGCGCTCGTGCTGCTCATGACGCCCGGCCTCGCGTTCTTCTACGGCGGCATGGTGCGGGCGAAGAGCGTCATCAACATGATGCTCATGTCGATGAGTGCCATCGGCATCGTGACGGTCCTGTGGGTGGCCTACGGCTACTCCCTGGCCTTCACCGACTCCGGCAGCAAGTGGATCGGCAAGATCGCCCCGAGTCACCTCGGCTCGCTCGTGAACGATCTCGCGAACAACGGGGCGAAGCTCGCCATCCCGGTGCTCGTGTTCTCTGCCTTCCAGCTCATGTTCGCCGTCATCACGCCGGCACTCATCTCCGGCTCCATCGCCGACCGCACGAAATTCGTGAGCTGGGTCGTGTTCGTCGCCATCTGGGTGACGGTCGTCTACTTCCCGGTCGCCCACTGGGTGTTCTACTTCGGCAACGCGAGTGCGGACGGCAAGACCATCACCGGTGCCGGGTGGCTGGCTGGCCTTGGCGTCGAGGACTTCGCCGGTGGCACCGCGGTGCACATCAACGCCGGTGCTGCGGCCCTCGCGATGGCGCTGCTCCTCGGCCGCCGCGTCGGCTTCCGCAAGGAGCCCATGCGCCCGCATTCCATCCCGCTCGTCATGATCGGCGCCGGGCTGCTGTGGTTCGGCTGGTTCGGCTTCAATGCCGGATCTGCCCTGAGCGCGAACGGCCTGGCGGGCCTTGCCTTCATGAACACCCAGGTGGCGACCGCTGCCGCCCTGGCCGGGTGGCTCATCGTCGAGCGGCTGCGCGACGGCCACGCCACCGGCCTCGGTGCTGCCTCCGGTGCGGTTGCCGGCCTCGTCGCCATCACGCCCGCATGCGCGTTCGTCACCCCGACGGGATCGGTGTTCATCGGCCTCATCGCCGGCGCCATCTGCGCCTACGCCGTCGGCTTGAAGTACCGCTTCAACTTCGATGACTCCCTTGACGTCGTCGGCGTGCACCTCGTCGGCGGCATCGTGGGCACCCTGTCGATCGGCTTCTTCGGCGCCAAGGCGGTGAACTCCGTCGGCCTCAACGGCCTCTTCTACGGTGGCGACCTCACCCTGCTCCGCCTGCAGGCCACCGGCGCCTTCGCCGTCCTCGCCTTCTCCTTCGTGATGACACTCATCATCGGCAAGCTCATCGACCTCACCCTCGGGCTGCGCATCGATCGTGACGCGGAGGTCGAGGGCATCGACAGCACGGAACATGCGGAGACCGCGTACGAACTCGACACCAGGACCGGCGGCGGCATCTTCGCCTCCGCGAGCAGCAAGGAGGCCTGAGCCATGAAGCTCATCACGGCAATCATCAAGCCCTTCAAGCTCGACGAGGTGAAGGCGACGCTGGAGCACGCGGGCGTCACCGGCATCACGGTGTCGGAGGCGAGCGGGTACGGCCGCCAGCGTGGTCACACCGAGGTGTACCGCGGCGCCGAGTACCGCATCGACCTGGTGCCGAAGGTGCGCCTGGAACTCGTGGTGCGTGACGAGGTCGTCGACGATGTCATCGACCGCATCGTCGAGGCCGCGCACACGGATCGCATCGGTGACGGCAAGATCTGGGTGACGTCCCTCGATGACGTCATCCGGGTGCGCACCGGCGAACGTGGGATCGACGCGATCTGACGTCGACACCGTGAACGCGACGCTTCCATCGGCTATCCGTCATCTGCCGGAAACGTCCGTGCGCGGATCCCGAAACATGCATCGACCACCCTCGGGCACCGAGAGTGGGTGGACGATGACGGTGAACTCCGGGGACACGGCCTGGGTGATCATGAGCGGCGCGCTCGTGCTACTCATGACACCCGGCCTGGCGCTCTTCTACGGCGGCATGGTGCGAGCGAAGAGCGTCATCAACATGATGCTCATGTCGCTCATCAGCATCACGGTCGTGAGTGTGCTGTGGGCGCTCTTCGGCTACTCGCTTGCCTTCGGTCACGGATCCCAGTGGCTCGGCCCGCTGCACCTTGGTGGGCTCGGCGACCTGGTGCGCACCCTGACGGACAACGGTGGCACCCAACCGGTGCCGGCGCTCGCCTTCGCGATGTTCCAACTCACCTTCGCGATCGTGACGGTGGCCCTCGTCTCGGGCGCGATCGCCGATCGGGCGCGCTTCGCAGCATGGACGGTGTTCGCGGCGCTGTGGTGCACGATCGTCTACCTGCCGGTCGCCCACTGGGTGTTCGACCTGGGCCAGGTGACCGCCGGCCGTGTCACCGGTGAGGGTGTGCTTGCCGCGCATGGCCTGCTCGACTTCGCCGGGGGCACCGCGGTCGAGGTGAACGCCGGCATCGCCGGCCTGGCCCTGGCCATCGTGCTCGGGCCTCGCGTCGGCTTCCGTCGTGAGCCCATGCGCCCGCACTCCATCCCCCTTGTCGTCATCGGCGTCGGATTGCTGTGGTTCGGGTGGTTCGGTTTCAACGCCGGCTCTGCCCTCGGTGCGAACGGCCTGGCCGCAGTCGTCCTGCTGAACACGCAGCTCGCGGGTGCCGCCGGTATCGGCGGCTGGCTGCTCGTCGAGCGTTGGCGGGACGGGCGACCGACAGGGCTCGGTGCCGCATCCGGCGCGGTCGCGGGGCTCGTCGCCATCACACCTGCGTGCGGGTACATCACACCGACCGCCTCGCTCGCCGTCGGGGCCGTCGCAGGTGTACTCAGTGCCTTCGCCATCGGCCTCAAGTACCGGTTCGCGGTGGATGACTCGCTCGATCTCGTCGGCGTCCACTTCGTCGGTGGCGTCTGGGGCACGCTCGCCATCGGCCTGTTCGCCACCCGGGTGGTGAACCCCGCCGGGGGTGATGGCCTGTTCCACGGAGGCGGCACCGGCCTGTTGGGTCATCAGGCCGTCGGTGTCCTCGCCGTGCTCGCCTACTCCTTCGTCGCGACGACGCTCATCGCGCGGCTCATCGATCGCACCATCGGCTTCCGCATCCCGCGCGATGCCGAGGTCGAGGGTGTCGACTTCACCGAGCACGCGGAGACCGCCTACGAACTCGACACTCGCACCGGGAGCGGTTCGTTCCTGGCCGGCCATCACACCCCCGGAGGACGCGCATGAAGCTCATCACCGCGATCATCAAGCCCTTCAAGCTCGATGACGTGAAGGCCGCCATCGAGCACGCGGGCATCACCGGCATGACCGTGAGTGAGGCGAGCGGGTACGGCCGGCAGCGTGGTCACACCGAGGTGTACCGCGGTGCGGAGTACCGCATCGACCTGGTGCCGAAGGTGCGCATCGAGCTCGTGGTCGATGACAGCCAGGTGGACGACCTCCTTGATCGCATCGTCGATGCCGCACGCACCGATCGCATCGGTGACGGCAAGATCTGGGTGACGACGCTCGATGACGTGGTGCGCGTGCGCACGGGCGAGCACGGGCCGGGAGCCATCTAGCCATGACGGCCGCCGACCTGCTGGCACGTCGTGCTGCGGCGCTGGAGGGCCCGCCCTCGCCGACGCGCCGGGATGCCCTCGTGCGCGCCACGGACGACTGGGTGCGCCAGCTGGCGGCGGACGCCGGGCTCGAGCGCATCGGCGGCAGTCTCATCGCCGTCGGCGGCTACGGCCGGGGCGACCTCGCGCCACGCAGCGACCTCGACCTGCTGCTCGTGCACCCGAACGCATCCGACGCGACGCTCGTGTCCCAGGTGGCCGACGCCATCTGGTACCCGATCTGGGACGCTGGCGTCGCCCTGGACCACAGCGTGCGGTCGCTCCCGGAGACCCGTCGCCTCGCGGCCGAGGACCTCAAGGTGACGTTGGGGCTGCTCGATGCGCGATGCGTCGTCGGCGACGAGGCGCTGGCCGCATCCGTGAAGTCGAGCATCCTCGCGGACTGGCGGGCGCTGGCCCAGCAGCGACTCACGGCCCTGCACGCGGACGTCCAGGCGCGCATCGCGCGCGAGCACGAGCTGCCGCACCTGCTCGAACCAGACCTCAAGGAGTCGTACGGTGGCCTGCGCGACGTGACCATCCTGCGCGCCATCGCCGCCAGCTGGGTCACCGACTACGCGCACGCCGAGGTCGATGCGGCGGCGGCTCGCCTGCTCGACGTCCGCGACGCCCTGCAGCAGGCCACTGGACGGCAGACCTCGCGGCTCACCATGCAGGAGCAGGCGCGCGTTGCCGACCTGCTCGGTGTCGCGGATGACAACCTGCTGCTGCGCGAGGTGATCGACGCCGGTCGCGCCATCGCCTACGCGTCGGACGTCACCTGGCAGCGGGTGACGCGCCTGACGCGACGACGGTCCCTGCTGCAGCGCATGCGACCGGCCGCAGACGAGCGCATCCCCCTCGCTGATGGCGTGATCGCGCAGCAGGGTGAGGTGTTCCTCGCCCGCGAGGCTCGACCCGACCGCGACCCCATCCTCATGCTGCGCACTGCCGCAGCCGCCGCGCAGGCGGGCATGCTCATCGCCCCCGAGACCGTGGCGCGCTTCGCCAATGCCGGCATCGACATCCCGCAGCCGTGGCCTCGTGCCGCGCGCGACGCCCTCATCTCGCTGCTCGGCGCGGGTGATCGCGCCATCCCCGTCTGGGAGGCGCTCGACAACGCTGGCTGCCTCACGCGCCTGCTGCCGCACTGGGAGGCCGTGCGCTCGCTGCCCCAGCGCAACGCCCTCCACACGTACACCGTGGACCGTCACCAGGTGCAGGCCGCCGCGAATGCGGCCGCCGCCATGCGTGATGTCTCGCGTCCCGACCTGCTCGTCGTCGCCGCGCTGTTCCATGACATCGGCAAGGGCCGCGGGCCCGATCACAGCGGCATCGGCGCCACCCTCATGCAGGACATCGGGTACCGCCTCGGCTTCCCGCCTGCGGATGTCGCCCTGCTGCAGCGCCTTGTGCACCACCACCTGCTCCTCGCCGAGGCGGCGACCCGTCGTGATCCGGACGATCCCGCCACCGTGCGCGCGGTCGTGGACGCGGTGGGCAGCCCCGAGACGCTCGACATCCTCCACGCCATGACCGTGGCCGACTCGCTCGCCACGGGTCCTGCCGCCTGGTCGGAGTGGAAGGGCCGCCTCGTGCAGGACCTCGTGGCGCGCGTCCACGCGGCGATGGCCGGTGCGTCACTGCAGGAGGCGCCGGCCCTGGTGCAGCGCCACCCCGCACTGGCTGCGGGCACCGGCACCGATGTCGACGTCACGGTCGATGCCGATGGCATCGAGATCACCATCGGCGCCGAGGATCGGGTCGGCCTGCTCTCCACCGTCGCTGGAGCCCTGGCGGTGCTGCGGCTCGATGTGCGTGCGTCGACCATCGAGACCGTCGGTCGTCGTGCCCTGCAGGTCTGGCAGGCGGTCCCGGCGTTCGGCGAGCCCCCCGCGCCCGACCTCATCCGCACACAGCTGCGTCGGGCCATCGATGAGGGTGCCGACGAGGCCGCCGCTCGTCTACGTGCCACCCGACCCCGCCGTCGCGGCTTCACCCCGCCGCCACCGCGCGTCCGCTTCATCGACGGGGCGAGCGACCGTGCCGACGTGCTTGAGGTGCGCGCCCACGACGAGCCCGCCCTGCTCTGGCGGGTGACCGCGGCCCTGGCCGACCGTGCCTGCTCCGTACTCCATGCACGGGTCTCGACGCTCGGCTCCGAGGTCATCGACGTGCTCTACCTCGTGGATGCGGACGGCACTCGGCTCGCTCCGCACCGCCGCGAGGACGCCGTCGTCGCCGTCACCGCGGTGCTCGAGGCCCCGGTGGACGGGAGGGGCGTCGGCGAGGGGCAACTAGGCTGACCCCTGATTCCCGAGGGGTGCAGGCACATGTTCGGTCAACTGTCCGAGCGTCTCTCCGACGCATTCAAGTCGCTGCGCGGTCGCGGTCGGCTCACGCCGGCCGACATCGACCGTGTCGTGCGTGAGATCCGTGCTGCGCTGCTCGAGGCCGACGTCGCGCTGCCCACCGTGCGCGCGTTCACCGATCGGGTGCGCACCCGTGCGGCCGAGACCGACCTCACGGGCCAGCTGAACCCGGCGCAGACGATCGTGAAGATCGTGCATGAGGAGCTCGTCGAGGTCCTCGGTGGCGACTCCCGTCGCCTCACCCTCGCCAAGCAGCCGCCGACCGTCATCATGCTGGTCGGCCTCCAGGGCGCCGGCAAGACGACGCTCGCCGGCAAGCTGGCGCTGCACCTCAAGGGGCAGGGCCACACGCCGCTGCTCGTCGCCGCCGACCTGCAGCGCCCCAACGCCGTCGACCAGCTCACGGTCGTGGGGCAGCGCGTGGGTGTGCCCACGTTCGCGCCCCAGCCCGGCAACGGCGTCGGCGATCCGGTGCAGGTGGCACGTGACGCCATTGCGCATGCGCGGCAGCGCGTGCACGACATCGTCATCGTCGACACGGCCGGTCGCCTGGCCATCGACGAGGAGTTGATGGCGCAGGCGCGTGCCATCCGTGACGCCGTCTCACCCGACGAGGTGCTGTTCGTCGTCGACGCGATGATCGGCCAGGACGCGGTGCGCACGGCTGCTGCCTTCGACGCAGGTGTGGGCTTCGACGGCGTCGTGCTCACGAAGCTCGACGGCGATGCCCGCGGTGGTGCCGCGCTGTCGATCCGCGAACTCACGGGCAAGCCGATCCTGTTCGCCTCCACGGGCGAGCGATTCGAGGACTTCGAGCCGTTCCACCCCGACCGCATGGCGTCGCGCATCCTCGACATGGGCGACGTGCTCACGCTCATCGAGCAGGCCGAGCGCGCCTTCGATGCTGAGCAGCGCGACCGCTTCACCCGCAAGATGGAGAGCGGCGACGACTTCACCCTCGAGGACTTCGTCGAGCAGCTGCAGGCGCTGCGCTCCATGGGGCCGATGTCGAAGATGCTCGGCATGCTGCCGGGTGCCGGCCAGATGAAGCAGCAGCTGGACAACCTCGACGAGCGTGAACTCGATCGCACGGCGGCCATCGTCTACTCGATGACACCGGCCGAGCGGCGAGACCCTCGCATCCTCAATGCCTCCCGGCGCGCGCGCATCGCGCGCGGCTCTGGCACCACGGTGACGGCCGTGAACTCGCTCGTGAACCGCTTCGAGCAGGCGCAGAAGCTGATGAAGCAGGCTGCGAAGGGTGGTGGGCTGCCGGGGATGGGCCCCATGCCCGGGGCCCCACGGCCGCCGAAGCCGCAGCCGCCGAAGAAGGCCAAGAGCCGTTCCGGCAACCCGGCTCGTCGGGCCGTCGAGGAGGCCGGTGGCACCTACGTCGATCCCACCGTGCCCGAGAAGCCATTCACGCCGGACGACCTGCCCGCCGGCTTCAAGCGCCTGCTTGGCCGCTGACGCCAGCGGAGGGCCACACCGTCATTGGTGTGGCCCTCCGCTGTTCGAACGTGCCTGTGCTCGGCCGATCGCGATCGCAAGGCTGACTGTCGCTCAGCCCTGTGTCGAGGCGCCTGGGCTCGGCACTGCGGCGATCGATCCCGATGGCCGCTGGTCATCCGCACCACCGCGGAAGTTGCCGTTGTTCGGCAGCAGCACCTTGCAGGTGTCGTAGGCAGCCTTGGTCTTCGCGTTCGTGAGGTCGAGTCCGAAGGCACTGCGGCGACCCGGCGTCGCCTGGCCGGAGGCCGCCGACGGCCGTGCCCCGGGGGTCGGCAGCGACAGCGGCACGCCGTGATCGGACATGCAGGTCTGGAAGGCCTGGAACTGGGCATTGTTGCGCTGGAAGAAGCCGCCCTGCGGCAGCAGCGAGCGACAGGCGGTGAAGGCGGCCTGCGTCTTCGCGTCCATGGATGGACGGGCCTGCGGTGTGCCTCCCGGCTGCTGGTCGCGGCGGCCGAAGAGACCCTGTGTCGAGGTCACCCCATGCTGCGTGAGGCAGGCCTGGAAGGCCTGGAAGGCTGCGCCGCGGTTCCCCTCCCCCTGACCGGTGACGGACCCGGAGGCCAGGGGGGTCGGGGTCGTCGTTGCGGCCGTCGAGGTGGACGGCGATGCGGCAGCTGGCGCCGTGGCAGCGCTGGCAGCGCCCCCGCAGGCGGAGAGGATGAGCGCGGCAGCGCCGAGGCCCGCGCCGATGAGGAGGGTTCGCTTCACTTCGTCTTCGTCTCCAGGGTGATGGATGTTGCGGCGACGGTGCCGTCGCTGCCGGTCGTGCCGTCAACGGACACCGAGGTGCCCGTCTTCAGGGTGGTGAGGTCGAGGGTCGTGGCGGCGAGTGCCTTGGTGAAGCTGTTCGTCGACACGGCGGTGGTCGTGCCGTCGGCAAGCTTGAGGTAGACCTTGTGGTGGGGTGCGTCGACGAGGATCACCGTGCCCTGCACGGTCGCGGCTCCCGTGCCGCTGCCCCCGAATCCGCCCCCGGCAGCGGCACCGCCACCGCTGGTGCCGCCGAAGCCGGAGAACCCGCCACCCCCAGCGCCGGACGACGCAGCGCCTCCTGTGCCGCCGCGAAGGCCCTGGAACTGCGACCGCAAGGACGCGAACTGCGAGATGGCCGCGGAGGCCGAGTTCTGCGCGGTGTATTGCTGGTACCAGGTGCCGGCCGCCGCGCCACCGACGAACACGAGGAGCACCGCGAGCACTGTGGTGAGGCGGTTGCTCCAGCGGTACGAGCCGTGGTGCAGCATCGCCGCGAGGTCGTCCGTCGGCTCGCCCGCCCACTCGAAGGGATCGTTCGGGGTGTCACTCATAGCGCAGTGCCTCAATCGGTCGCAGGGATGCGGCGCGGCTCGCCGGGTAGCCGCCGAAGAAGAGCCCGATGACGACGCAAACGCCGAAGGCGAGCGCGACGGAGCCGGGGACGATCACGGGGGTGACGCCCATGATGGTGAAGTGGCTGCCGATGATGCCGACGGCCACGCCCAGGGCGCCACCAAGGGTGGAGAGGACCACGGACTCGACGAGGAACTGCGCGAGGATGGCACCGCGCGGTGCGCCGATGGCCTTGCGGATGCCGATCTCGCGCGTCCGTTCGGTGACGGTCACGAGCATGATGTTCGTGATGCCGATGCCACCGACGAGCAGCGAGATCGCCGCCACCGCTGCCAGCAGCGTGGTGAAGATGCTCGTGGTCGAGGATGTCGCCGCGAGCAGGGTCGTCTGGTTGAGGATCTGGTAATCGCGATTGGTGGCACTCGTGATCTTGTGCCGCGGGTCGAGGATCGCGTAGATCTCATCCTGGGCGGGGGTGGTGGCGTCGGCGCTCTTCGCCTCCACCACGATCTGCCGCAGGCTCCCGTAGCCCGAGATGGATCGCTGCACGATGGTGATGGGCGCGATGACGATGCTGTCAGCGTCCTGGAACCCGCTGGATCCCTTCGACTTCATGACCCCGACGACGGTGAAGGGGACGCCGCCGCACCGGATGGTCTTGTCCAGTGGCGAGGCGTTGGCGAACAGCGCGGTGGCGACCGTGGTACCGATCACCACGGTGTGGCGCGCATCGACCACGTCGCTGTTGGTGAAGTAGGTGCCCGACGCGACGGGGGAGTTCGTCACCTCGAAGTAGGAGGGCCAGGTGCCGACGAAGCTGTTCGGGGTGGAGGTGTTGCCCTGGTAGGAGCAGGTCGCGGACGCGTTCACCACGGGTGCCACCTGCTTGATGTCCGGTGCGAGCGTCGGGTTCACGAGCGCCTCGGTGTCGGCGATCGTGAGGTCCTTCGCGGTCGATGCGGCACCGCGCGAGAAGCGGCCGAAGCTCTGGCCACCCTGCAGGATCGTGAGCGAGTTGGTACCGAGGTTGTTGATGTTCTGCTGCACCTGGATGCTCGTGCCGTTGCCGAAGGCCACGAGCAGGATGACCGCGGCGACGCCGATGAGGATGCCGAGGGTTGTGAGGGCCGACCGCATGCGATTGGCCGTGAGTCCGCGCATTGCCATGCGCAGCACCTCGATGGCGTTCACGCGGCCCTCCGATCGTCGATGATGCGACCGTCGCGCATGCGGATGACGCGTCGCGCCCGCTGGGCCACCTCGTCCTCGTGGGTGATGAGCACGACGGTGCGGCCGCCTGCATGCACCCGCTCGAACAGGTCGAGCAGTTCGTGGGTTGAGCGAGAGTCGAGGGCGCCCGTGGGTTCGTCCGCGAGGATGAGCGACGGATGCGTGACGAGGGCACGCGCGATCGCAACCCGTTGCTGCTGCCCGCCGGAGAGTTGTGTCGGCTCATGGTGCACGCGGTCGGCGAGCCCCACGGCGTCAAGCGCCGCGAGTGCCCGTTCACGCCGCTCATGGCGCTTCACTCCTTGGTACGCCAATGGGAGTTCCACGTTGGCCAGGGCGGATGTGCGGGCGACGAGGTTGAACGACTGGAACACGAAGCCGACGCGATGGCGCCGCACGAGTGACAGTTCCCGCTCACCCAGACGTGACACATCGATGCCGTCGAGTTCGTAGGTGCCAGCGGTCGGGATGTCCAGGCAGCCGAGGATGTTCATGAGTGTCGACTTGCCGGATCCCGAGGCTCCCATGATGGCGACGTACTCGCCACTGTCGATGTCGAGGTCGACCCCATCGAGGGCGCGCACGATGGCCTCACCCTCGCCGTAGACCTTCCGCAGGTCGCGGATCTGGATCGTGCTCATCCCTGGGTCGCCCGTCGCAGCGCCCCGAAGCTGCCGCCGCCACCGAATCCACCGAGGCCGCCAGCGCCGGGTATGCCACCGGTCGGGAAGCCGTTCGCACCCGTCGACGATGTGGAACCGAACTCCACCTCCTGGCCCGCGCTGAGGCCCGAGGTGATCTCCGTCATCGAGTCGCCCTTCAGGCCCACGGTGACGTTGGTGCGGGTGAGTGTCTGCTTGCCGTTCGCGTCGGTGGTGACGACGGTGACGGTGCTGCGGGATCCGGTCGTCGTCACAGAGGTGGCCGGCACCGCGAGCACGTTGGTGGCGCTTGCCGTCGTGATGGTGACCGAGGCGCTCATGCCCGGCTTGAGGCCGGCTGGCACGGTGTCCATGTCGAGTGTGACGCCATAGGAGGTCACGCCGCCGCTCGTCGTGCCCACGAGGTCGACCCATGAGACCTTGCCCGTGGTCGTTGCGCCGTTGAGTGCGTCGAAGGTGAAGGTCGCAGGCTGGCCGATCTTCACGTTGCCGGCGTCGCCCTCGGTGACGCTTGCCTGCACCCGCAGGGCGCTCACGCCCGTGAGCACGATGAACCCGCTCACGGTGCCACTGCTCGCGCTGGAGGCGCTCGAGGCGATCGACGACGATCCGCTGCCACTGCTCACCGTCTGGCCCACGGAACCGCTGATGCTCGCGACGCGACCGGCGACGGGCGCGGTGAGGGTCGTGTCCGCGAGGTTCGTTGCTGCGACGGCGAGGGCCGCGTTGGCGTTCTGCAGCGAGGCCTGGGATGCGATGACGTTGTTCTGCGCCTGCTTCACCGCATTCTGCGCGGCGATGACGGCGTTCTCGGCCTGCACCTGGGCGTTCTGCAGCGACGCGACGGTGTCGTTGTACTTGGCTTGCGCGATCTTGAGTGCCTGCGCGTTGATCTGGGTGTTCAGGGTGCCATTCGCCTGCTGTGCTGCGATGGCGTTCTGGTAGGCCTGCGCGGCCTGGGCTGCTGCATTGACGGCTGCGGTCACGGCACTCGCATCAGCGGCGAGGCTGTTGGTGCGGGACGCCACTGCGATGTTGTAGGTGGTCTGGTCGTTCGTCCACGCCGTGTAGGCCTGTGTCGACTTGTTCTGGTCTGCGATGCAGGTGTTGAGGATCGCGGTCGCCGTGTCGGTGACGGGGGAGACCGTGAGCGAGCAGACGCCCTGCGACCCCTTCGTCTGATCAAGGTAGGCGCTGTTGGAGGTCACGTAGTTGGAGTACGTCGTCGCTGCCTGCTGGTAGGCGGTGTAGTCGTTGTTCAACGTCGTGTAGGCGTTGGTGACGCTCTGGTCGTACTTCTGGCTGTTCACCGAGTTCGTTGACTGCAGGCTCGTCACCTTCGCGCTGGCGTCGTCCCAGGCCTGCTTGAGGCTCGCGAGGTTCTGCGACGTCTGCGTGTCCGAGAGGACGCCGTTGTTGAAGGCCACCTGCGCCTGCCACAGGGTCTGCTGCGCCTGCAGCATGGCGGAACTCGTGGGGCTCGTGGCTGCCGTGGCCTGGGTCGCGTTGTAGCGCGCCTGCGTCAGCGAGAGCTGGGCCTGCTGCACGCCAGCCTTGGCCTGGGCGATGTTGGCTGAGGCCGATGACACGGTGGCGCGCTGCTGGTTGTAGGCGTTGCGCATGGTGGTCGGGTCGATCGTGGCGAGTACCTGGCCCTTGCGCACCCGCTGGCCGAGCTTCACCCGGATGCTGGTGAGCGTGCCGCTGCTTGCGAAGTCCACCCCCACCTCGCTGGGGTCGGTGACGCTGCCGGTCGCGGAGACGGTCGCGGTCACGTCTGTCAGTCGTGCGGTCGTGGTGCGCACCGCAGTGCTGGCGCTGCTGTTGCCACCGTTCACGCGCTGGTACGTCCACAGGGCTGCGGCGACCAGCACGAGGACGAGGAGGAGGTTCACGACGGTGACACGGCGGCGCTGCGGTCCCAGTGGATTCGGCATATCCCAAGCATTGCCACGGTTCATTGCACCTTCAGCATGCACCCGGTGCGGTTTCGTCACAGGGTCTGTCAGCAGGCGGTCAGGGCGGGCGCGAGCAGTGGGCAGAAGGTCCCACGCGCGCCTCCATCTGTCCCGATATGTCAGTCACAGAGCAATCTCTCCTCCCGCTTCACTCCTCGACCGCCCCGCGGCACGCCGTGCCGAGGGGCGCGTCGAGGAGTGAAGCGGGAGGAGGGGCGGCCCGTGGTGGGCGAGGAGGGCGACGGCGCGGGCGTGGTGGGTGGATTTGGGGTCGTCCGGCCGGCTCTGGCACACTTGGCGCCGGCCGTCAGGCCAGCCAACGGACGTCTCGGGCACCAGGTGCCCCGGAGTCCCATCCTCACCCTTCTCGCAAAGGAGAACGACGAACCGTGGCTGTCAAGATCAAGCTCATGCGTCTCGGCAAGATCCGCAACCCCCAGTACCGCATCGTCATCGCCGACGCCAAGACGCGTCGCAACGGACGGTCCATCGAGGAGATCGGCATCTACCAGCCGAAGCAGAACCCCTCGCTCATCCAGGTTGACTCCGAGCGCGCCCAGTACTGGCTCTCGGTCGGCGCCCAGCCCACCGATGCCGTCCTCGCGATCCTCAAGGTCACCGGTGACTGGCAGAAGTTCAAGGGCCTGCCGGGTGCCGAGGGCACCCTCAAGGTCGCCGAGGCCAAGGCCGACAAGCAGGCCATCTTCGCCGCTGCCGTCCTCCAGGCTGCTGCCGACAAGGAGGCGGAGGGTCGCGCGCCCAAGCCGCTGAAGGCCGAGGAGCCGAAGAAGGCCGAGGCTGCCGCGGAGGAGGCCGTCGAGGCCCCCGCCGCCGCGGAGGAAGCCGCGACCGAGACCACCGAGGCCTGAGATGCTCGAGGAGGCGCTCGAGCACCTCGTGAAGGGCATCGTCGACCACCCGGACGACGTGCAGGTGCGACTGCGCACCGAGCGTCGCCACCGGCAGCAGGGTGACCAGCGCACCTTCGAGGTGCGCGTCCACCCGGACGACATGGGTCGTGTCATCGGACGCTCCGGCCGCACGGCCACGGCGCTCCGAACCGTCCTCACGGCGTTGTCGCCGAACCGCGGCCTGCGCATCGACTTCCTCGACGCAGACGAACGCTGACGTCATGCGCGTCGTCGTCGGACGCATCGGCAAGGCGCACGGCATCCGCGGTGAGGTCACCGTGGAGTTGCGCACCGACGAGCCGGAACGCCGATTCGCCCCGGGCATGACGCTGCTTGGCAGCGATGGCACCACGTTCGAGGTCGAGTCCGTGCGCGAGCACGGACCCGGCCTGCTCGTGGGCTTCGTCGGAGTCCACGATCGCAATGCGGCCGAGACCCTGCGCGGCACCATCCTTGAGGCCGACGTCGACCCGGATGCGTTGCCCGAGGACGAGGACGAGTTCTACGACCGCCAACTGGTCGGATTGCGTGCCGTCCACGTCGACGGCCACGAGCTCGGCACGATCGCTGAGGTGCTGCACCTGCCCGGACACGACCTCCTCGCGGTGCGAACACCCGACGAGCGTGAGGTGCTGGTGCCCTTCGTCCATGCCATCGTGCCCGAGGTCGACGTGGTCGCGGGCATCGCACGCATCGACCCTCCGGGCGGCCTCTTCGACGCTGACGAGGAGTGACCCCGTGTTCTACGACATCGTCACCATCTTCCCGGAGTATCTCAAGCCACTGCGCCTGTCGCTCGTGGGCAAGGCCATCACGGACGGTCACATCGGCCTGCGGGTGTGGGACCTGCGCGAGTTCACCCATGACCGTCACCGCACCGTCGACGACACCCCGTACGGGGGCGGCCCCGGCATGGTGATGAAGCCCGAGCCCTGGGGCGAGGCGCTCGACGCCATCCGCGCCCAACCTCCACGACCCGGTCTCGTCCCCACGCTCGTCGTGCCCACCCCCAACGGGCGACGCTTCACCCAGCGCGTCGCCGAGGAGTGGGCAGAGCGCGCCGACGACGGGTGGTTCGTCTTCGCCTGTGGGCGCTACGAGGGCATCGACAGCCGTGTGGCGCAGTGGGCAGGCAGGGTCATGCCCGTGGAGGAGGTCACCATCGGCGACTACGTCCTCCCCGGCGGCGAGTCCGCGGTGCTCGTCATGGTCGAGGCGGTGTCGCGGCTGCTGCCCGGGGTCCTCGGCAACGGTGAGTCCGTGCGAGACGACTCCTTCTCCATCGGCGACGAGGGCACCCTGCTCGAGGGCCCGGTGTTCACCAAACCACCCGTGTGGCGCGACCTCGCCGTACCGGAGGTGCTCCTGAGCGGCCACCACGGCAACATCGCCGCCTGGCGTCGTGACGAGGCCGAGCTGCGCACCCAGCGCATGCGACCCGACCTCCGTTCCTGACCTGCCCGCGCCACGGCCGGGAATGCGCGCCGCCCGTCCACCGTTGCACGCGCATGACCGTCGCCACGATCCACGACCTGGACTTCACCGACAATGCCGGCCGCACCGTCGACCTGGCCCGCTACGTCGGCCAGCCGCTCCTCATCGTGAACACCGCGAGCAAGTGCGGGTTCACCCCCCAGTACGAGGGCCTGCAGCGCCTCCACACCGAGTACGGCCGCCGAGGGCTCGTCGTCATCGGCTTCCCGTGCGACCAGTTCGGCCACCAGGAACCCGGCGACGACACCGAGATCTCGCAGTTCTGCAGCCTCAACTACGGCGTCACCTTCCCGCTGTCGACGAAGGTCGAGGTGAACGGCGACGGTACCCACCCGGTGTTCGCCTTCCTCAAGGCGCAGGCGGGCGGCCTCCTCGGTGACGGCATCAAGTGGAACTTCACCAAGTTCCTCGTGGCGGGTGACGGCCGCACCGTCCGCCGCTACGCGCCGACCACGAAGCCGGAGGAGCTGGAGGGCGACATCGTGGCCCTCCTCGACGCTCGGAGTTGAGCGCTCGCCACGCGCTCTGGCACAATGCGGGCGCCCGCAGAGCCCTGCCACAGGGGGGTCGCACGAGCGGGCGCACCTCCGATTCCGTGGTTCGACCTGTGGCGCGCCGCGAGGAGACACCATGCAGTCGCTCGACGCGATTGACGCAGCCCAGCTGCGCACTGACATCCCGCCCTTCCGCCCCGGTGACACCGTCAAGGTGCACGTGCGCGTCATCGAGGGCAACCGCTCCCGTATCCAGATCTTCCAGGGCGTCGTGATCCGCCGCCAGGGTGATGGCATCCGCGAGACGTACACCGTCCGCAAGGTGTCGTTCGGCACCGGCGTCGAGCGCACCTTCCCGGTGCACGCCCCGACGGTCGAGAAGATCGAGGTCGTCACCCGTGGCGACGTCCGCCGCGCCAAGCTCTACTACCTGCGCGACCTGCGCGGGAAGAAGGCGAAGATCAAGGAACTGCGCGACAACGCGTAGTCACATGCGCCATCCCATGGGCAGCGGCCGGGTCTCCCGGCCGCTGTTCGTGTCTGTGGCGGTGGCTGTGGGCGTGGCCATCGCCCTGCTGCTGCAGGCCCTCGTCGTGCAGGTTGCCCGCGTCCCGTCCGGTTCCATGCAGCCCACGCTGCACCCAGGCGACCGCGTGCTCATCGACCGCCTCTCGGGCCTGTGGCGCCCGCTCCGACGCGGCGACGTCGTGGTGTTCGACCCCAGCGATGCGTGGGGGACGCCACCCCAACTGGTCGTGAAGCGGATCCTCGGCCTGCCCGGCGATCGGGTGCGCTGCTGCGACGCGTCGGGGCACCTGGTGCGCAACGGGCGCACCCTCCTCGAGGCCTATGCGGTCGGGACCTCCCGCGCCCGGCGATTCGATGTCGTGGTGCCCCCAGACCGGCTGTGGCTCATGGGCGACGATCGCACCCGATCCGTCGACAGCAGCGCCCACCTCGACGCGCCGGGTGGAGGTTCGGTGCCCGTCAATGATGTGTCGGGACGGGTGGTCGCCGTGGTCTGGCCGCTCAACCGCGCTGGCATACTGGGCACGCCCTGAGGGAGGCCCGCATGACCGCATCCGAAGAGCCACGCGAGGATCCGTCCTCGGCGCCGGACGAGGCGCCGTCGCGAGACCTGTGGCGCGAGGCTCGCCGTGGTGCGCGCAGTGCCGGGCGCGGTGTGCGCGAGATCGGCATCGTGGTCGTCACCGCCCTGGTGCTCTCGGTGCTGCTCCGCACCTTCGTGTTCCAGCTGTTCTACGTGCCCTCCGAGTCGATGATGAACACGCTGCTCGTCGGCGACAAGATCGTGGCCTCGCGCATCTCCATGACCTTCGGCGGTGTGCATCGCGGCGACGTCGTCGTCTTCCAGGATCCGGGCGGCTGGCTGTACGCGCCCGTGCAGGAGACCGGCTGGCGGGCCACGCTGAACCGCATCCTCACCGACGTCGGCTTCCTGCCGAGCAACAGCGGTGAGGACCTCGTGAAGCGCGTCGTGGGTGTCGCAGGTGACGAAGTGAAGTGCTGCTCGCCGTCGGGCCAGCTCATCGTGAACGGCCACGCCCTGAGCGAGGGGGCATACACCATCGCCCCCACGAACCAGGTGCAGTTCGACATCACCGTCCCCAAGGACCACGTCTTCGTCATGGGCGACAACCGCCCCAACTCACGCGACTCGCGCTTCCACCTCGACGTGGCCAGCGGCACCATCCCCGTATCCGCCATCAAGGGCATCGTCGTGCTCAAGATTTGGCCGCTGTCGCGCCTCTCCACCGTGCCGGCGCCAGCGCCGCTCATCAACGCCAATCGGTGATCCCGCCCACCCTCGACCTCGAGCGGGCGCTGCTGGCAGGTGGCGCGCGCCAGGTCGTCGGCATCGATGAGGTGGGGCGGGGGGCGCTGGCCGGTCCTGTGAGCGTCGGCGTCGTCGTCGTCGATGCGGGCACCGGCCCGGTCCCGGAAGGCCTCACCGACAGCAAGGCACTCACCGCGCCGGCCCGGGAGCGACTGCAGCCCCTCGTCATGGACTGGTGCCTGGCCTGGGCCGTGGGGCATGCGTCGGCACAGGAGATCGACGCCATGGGCATCGTCGCCGCACTGCGCACGGCCGCACTGCGTGCCCTTGCCGCCCTGCCGATGCCCTGCGATGCCGCCATCCTCGACGGCAGCCACGACTGGCTGTCGTCGGGCGGTGACCTCTTCAGCCCGGGGATCGACACCCCGGCGGTCACGATGCGTGTGAAGGCTGACCTCACCTGCGCATCGGTCGCCGCCGCGAGTGTGCTGGCGAAGGTCGTGCGGGATCAGCACATGGTGGCCCTCGATGCGGCGTACCCCGGCTACGGCTTCGCCGGGCACAAGGGCTACGGCAGCACGAGCCATCGCGCCGCCATCCGTGCCCTCGGCCCGAGCGTCGAGCACCGTCGCACGTGGACGTTGCTGCCGGCGAGGTCCGAGGACGCCTGAACGGCTAGTGGTGCCCCAGCGTCACCATGACGATCATCTTGAGGTTCAGCAGGATGAAGCGCCAGAACTGGTAGAAGGGATTGCTGCGCCTGCGCAGTTCACCGGCGGAGGGCTTGCGGGCACTCGGGAACGAGGTGAGGTGACTCATGGCCTACTCCGGGATGAGGAACCAAAGCGGACGCGCCTTGGCCTTGTAGATGAACAGGTAGTGCAGCATGACCTTCATCCAATGGCCGCTGAGCCCGAGCTCGCCGAAGGTCTTGCCGGTGTCGCGGCCGTTCGCGCCGTACTTCGCCTTGTCCGGCACGATCGGGTAGACGGTCATGGCGGCCGCCTTGCCGCTCAACACGCCCTTGCCGCCCGAGGCGACGCAGGCGGCGCCCTGCTCGGCCATGGACGCCGTGTGCACCTTGCCCGCCTTGCCGTGCTTCACGCGCTCGGCGATGGTCTGGGCGACGGCGCGACCGATGACGCCCGACGGCATGCCCGTGCGGGGCGGTGCCGGCGTGATGGCCGTGCCGTTCGGCGTCACCCGCGGCCGCGACATCGGGTGCGGCGGCGCGAAGGCGATACCGGCTGCCCACACATTGTCGTACTTCGCCGACTGGTAGGTACGGGGCCAGTCGGCCGCCGCGAACTCCTCGTACTGCTTCGGGGAGTAGTCGGCGTCGACCTTCATGAAGCCGCTCGGGGCGAACACCTCGCCGGTGACGTCATTGCCGTCCGCATCGAAGGCCTTGAGGTCGGCACCCCGGAAGGGCGGCAGCAGCATGGCGAAGTCGAAGGCCTGCTCGCCCTTCGTGCCGTCCAGCGCCTCGAAGCGCACGAGGTTCGGTTCCACGGCCTCGACGTGGACGCCGAGGATGGCCTTCACGCCGCGCTCCTCGAAGAAGGACTCGGTGAAGGCCTGGCTCGTCATGACGCCGCCGGCGGCACCGAAGTTCATGCCATCCATGCCGAAGTCGCCGAGTTGGGCCTCGTTCGTGATGTAGATGACGTCCGCGCGATCGCGCACGCCCTCCTTCACGAGTTCGTGCTCGACGTTGAAGGTGTACTCAAAGGCTGCGCCCTGGCAGGTGCAGGTGCCATGGCCCATGCCGATGAGGAAGGTCTGGCGCTGGCCCTGCTTGAGCCGTGCGATGGCCTCGTGCAGCGCCTTGTTCGCCTCGACGGCATGGCCGGCAGTGCACACCGACCACGAGTTGCCGTCGGGGCCAAGCCCAGGCGTGGCGCCGAAGTTGAGCTTCGGCCCCGTGGCGTTGATGAGGTAGTCGTACTCGAGCTCGGCCGTCTGGCCGCTGCGCTGCGGGTCGGTGTAGCGCACGGTCACATAGGGCTTCGTGTGCCCCGTGCCGCCCTCCCCGTGGAGTTCGACGGCGAGGGCCTGATGGAACTCGATGCCCTTGCGACGGTAGACGGGCGCGAGCGGGAAGAGCACCTGGCGTTCCTGCATCTGCCCCACGCCGACCCAGATGTTCGACGGGATCCAGTTCCACTTCGAATTCGGTGAGACGACGACGACGTCGTGCTCGCGGCCGAGCATGCGGCGCAGGTGCAGGGCCGCGGTATGTCCCGCGATGCCGGCGCCGAGGATGACGGTGCGTGCCACAGCTATACCCCCCGGGGTACTTGGAGAACAGCATCATATGGAACTCCACAGGCGCCGCGGAAGGGGCATTCCTCCACATTTACCCCGGTCCTGCCCAGGCGCTGTCGCACCCCCCGGATGGGGTCAGCGTGGAGGTGCGAGATGCAGAAGAAGGACGCATTGGGGCGGTACGGCGAGGAACTCGCCACCCGCCATCTCATGACCCACGGGTGGCAGGTGCTCGATCGCAACTGGCGGTGTGCCGCCGGTGAACTCGACATCGTGGCGGAGCGCGCGGGTGTGCTTGCCGTCTGCGAGGTGAAGACACGGCGGAGCCTGCGCTACGGCAGCCCGCTCGAGGCGGTGACGCCCGCCAAGGTCGGCCGGCTGCGTCGACTCGCGGGGCTGTGGTGTGCGGAGCATCGTCCGCGGGGCGCCGTCCTGCGCATCGATGTCGTGAGCGTCCTCGTCGACGATGCCGGGCTCACGCAGGTGCAGCATGTCGAGGGGGTGGCGTGATGCGGCTCGCCGGCACATCCACCGCCATCGTCGTGGGCGTCGAGGCACATGTCGTCGAGGTGGAGGCACACCTGGCCGACGGGCTCGTCGGCATGGCCATCACCGGCCTCGCCGACACGGCCGTGCAGGAGGCGCGCGACCGGGTGCGGTCGGCGATTGTGTGCACGGGCTTCCCCTGGCCGCAGCGGCGCATCACGGTGGGGTTGTCCCCAGCGTGGTTGCCCAAGTTCGGCTCCGGCCTCGACCTTGCCATCGCCCTCGCCGTCCTCGCCGCTGACGGGCGGATCGACCCAGCGCTGTTGGCGCGCACCGTCGTCATCGGCGAACTGCGCCTCGACGGCCGGGTGGGTCCGGTGCGCGGGGTGCTGCCGATTGCCCGGGCTGCCGGGCGTTGGGGGTACCGCCGCATCATCGTGCCGAGGGCCAACGCGGCGCAGGCGGCGCTCGTCGACGACCTCGACGTCATCGCGGTGGGGTCGTTGGGCCATGCGCTGCGTTGCATCGGCGTCGACTGTGAGGTTGGCGACGAGGGTGGCATGCCATGTGCGCCGACCGACAGCCTCGCACCGGTGCCGGACCTCGCCGAAGTGCGCGGGCAGGCCTCCGCCAAGTTCGCGCTCGAGGTCGCTGCGGCGGGAGGCCACCACCTCGCACTGCTGGGGCCGCCAGGCGTTGGCAAGACCCTCCTGGCAGAACGACTGCCGTCGATCCTGCCGCCGCTCGACCGGGAGACCGCCCTCGAGGTGTCGGCCATCCGCTCCGTCATCGATGACCGTCCGGTGGGCCTCATCACCGAGCCGCCCTTTGCCGCGCCGCACCATGGGGCGAGCGCGACCGCGGTGATCGGTGGCGGTCGTGCCCGGCCCCGTGTCGGCCTCATCACGGCGGCCCATCGCGGTGTGCTCTTCCTCGACGAGGCCCCGGAGTTCGCTGCCAATGTCCTTGATGCCCTGCGGCAGCCGCTCGAGTCGGGCACCGTGGCCATTGCCCGCGCAGACTTCACGGTGCTGCTGCCAGCGCGCTTCCAGCTCGTACTGGCCGCAAACCCGTGCCCCTGTGGGCAGGCCTTCGACCGGCATGGCCGCTGCACCTGCACGCCAACGCAGCGCCGTCGCTACCTCGGTCGCCTGTCGGGGCCGCTCATGGATCGCATCGACGTGCGGGTGGTGGTCGAGACGCCGGCACCGCACGAGATGGCCCTGGCGGCCAACGCCTCGGCCGAGCCCTCCGCTGCAGTGGCAGCACGCGTTGCCACCGCGCGGGCGCGGCAGGCGCGGCGCTACGCGGGCACGCCGTGGCGGCTCAACGCCGAGGTGCCGGGTCCCGTCCTGCGGCGCGACTGGCCCCTGCCGAGCGACGTGTCACGTCGCTTCGACGCCATGCTCGATAGGCCGGAGCGACCATCCGCCCGTGGTGTCGATCGCATGCTGCGCCTGGCCTGGACCTGCGCGGACCTTGCGGGGCGCGACGCCCCGGACGCCCAGGACATCGCCCTGGCGATGCGACTGCGCGATGCCGGTGGGCGGTGGGCGGCATGACCCTCGATCGCCTCCGCGCAGCGGTCATCGGCTCGCTCATGAGCGACCCCACATCAGAGCTCAATCGCACCTGCCGGGAGCTCGGGGTGGACGGCGCCTGGCAGCTGCTCACCAGTGGCCGAGCCATCGTCCCCCCATGGATGGTCCGGCGCATCGCGGCGCTGCACCCCGACGATGTCCTGCAGCGTGCCCGACGCAGTGGGGCCCGGTTGCTCCTGCCGGACGATCCGGCCTGGCCCCCGCAACTGCGTGACCTCGGTGCCGCCGAGCCGTGGGCCCTGTGGGTGCGCGGTCCGGGCCTTGACACCCTGCTCGACCGTCGGTCGGTCGCCATCGTCGGCGCTCGGGCCTGCACCCACGATGGGCGACGGGTGGCATCGGAGTTCGCCGCCGGCATCGCCCGGCACGGTAATGCCGTGGTGAGTGGTGGGGCCATCGGCATCGATGGTGCCGCCCACCTCGGAGCATTGGCGGTCGACGGGGTCACGGTGGCAGTGCTCGCGTCCGGCGTGGACGTGCCCTACCCCGCGGAGCATGCCGACCTGCTCGAGCGCATCGCCGTCACGGGGGCGCTCGTGAGCGAGGCCCTCCCGGGCAGTGGTGTGACGCGGCCCGCGTTCCTCGTGCGCAACCGGCTCATCGCGGCGCTGGCCTACGGCACCGTCGTGGTGGAGGCGCGCCTGCGCAGCGGGTCCATCTCGACCTACGCCCACGCCCGCGCACTGCATCGGGTGGGCATGGCGGTGCCCGGCTCCGTGCTCCGACCCGAGCATGCGGGGTCCAACGCGCTCCTGCAGTCGGACGCAGCCCTCGTCACCAGTGCAGAGGACGTCCTGTCGCTCGTGGAGCCGCTCGGTGCCGTCGCCGTCCCGGAGCCCACCGCACCGCTTGGCGAGTGGGATGACCTCGACCTCGATGAACGTGCCGTGCACGAGGCGCTGCCGAGTCGCGGATCCTGTGGCATCGCCACGTTGCTCGAGCGGGCCGAGCTGCCAGGTGGCACGCCAGCGATCCTGGCCGCCCTCGCCATGCTCCAGCACCGGGGGCTCGTGGCCGAGGAGGTGGACGGCACCTGGCGGCGGGTCCGGGCCCTGCGCGGCGCGGCCACTTGACCCGCCGCATCGCGGGCAGCACCGTGAGGCCGTGCAGGAAGCATGGGAGCAGGCCGTCGCGGGCTACGTCGGGCACCTGCGCGACGGTCGCCACCTCTCCGAGCACACCATCCGCGCCTATGCGGGTGATGTGCGGCGCCTCGCCGACGTGGCTTCCGACCTCGGTGTGGTCGACCCCGGTGCCCTCACGCTCACGGTGCTCCGGCGCTGGCTCGCCCTCGAGCGCGAGGCGACGAGCGACAAGACGGTGGCGCGTCGGGTGGCCTCGATCCGCACCTTCACCGCCTGGCTCTCGCGCTCCGGCCTCGCCGCCACCGACGCCGGTGCGGCGCTGGTGAGTCCCAAGGTGCCGCGCCGACTGCCCACCGTGCTGCGTCAGGACCAGGCCGCGCACCTGCTCGACCTTGCCAGCACGCGTGCGGACGACGGTGACCCGGTGCACCACCGCGACCGCGCCCTGCTCGAACTGCTCTACGCCACGGGCATCCGTGTGGGCGAGTGCGCGGCGCTTGACCTCGCGGACCTTGACCGTGACGGACGCACGGTGCGCGTGCTCGGCAAGGGCCGACGAGAACGTGTGGTGCCCTTCGGTGCCCCGGCATCGGCCGCACTCGATGACTGGCTCCTCGTGCGACCGGCCCTCGTGGCGGCGCAGTCAGGTGCCGCGCTCTTCCTCGGTGCGCGCGGTGGCCGCATCGATCCACGGACGGTGCGCACGGTGCTCGAACGGCTCGTGCGGCAGTTGCCGGATGTGCCGCAGATCGGTCCGCATGCGCTGCGCCACAGCGCCGCCACCCATGTGCTCGAGGGAGGGGCCGACCTGCGCCATGTGCAGGAGCTGCTTGGACACGCGTCGCTCGCCACCACGCAGCTGTACACGCATGTGTCGTTCGACCGGTTGCGTGAGACCTTCGAGCGGGCCCATCCACGAGCCTGAGTCAGGGCAGCAGCCGTGCCCGCAGGGTGAGCGGTGGCCGATAGGTGCCGTCCACCCGCAGGCCGAGGTGCACACAGCGGCGATCGCAGTGCCCACCCTGGCCGACGGTCCCGATCACGTCGCCCGAGCGGACCCAACGACCGATCGGCAGGGCCGACCGCACCGGTTCCATGGAGGCGATCCGCGGCCCATCGGTGATGCTCACGACGTCCTTGTCGGCGACGGTGCCGACGAAGGTGACGATCCCGTCCATCGGCGCCACCACCGGTGTGCCGGGCAGGGCCCGCAGGTCAATGCCGCGGTGCCCCGCGCCGTACTCGTCCATCGGGGCGTGGAAGCGGGCGACCACCACGGCCGGACGCACCGGCGGCCGGAGGGCAGGTGGCGCCGGGGTGGTGATGGGCAGGAGCACGAGGGTCAGCAGCAGGGGCATGGGGCGCATGGGGTGAGCGCAGCCGCCCGCTCGCGCCACGTGCCGCGGTTCGGGGCCCCTGTGGAAGCGCGGTAGGCTTCGGGCACCTGTGCAACAGCACGGGAATTCGCATGACCACCCACGGGTCCCGTCATCGTGTGCCTCGGCATCGACGGACACCCACGGTCATCAGGGCGCCACCCGCCGGTGGCGCGACAACGAGACGGGCGTCCCACGCCCACGGAAGGAACGACCATGGCCGTCGTCACGATGCGCCAGCTGCTCGAGAGCGGTGTCCACTTCGGACACCAGACTCGCCGCTGGAACCCCAAGATGAAGCGCTTCATCCTCGCTGAGCGCAATGGCATCTACGTCATCGACCTCAACCAGTCGCTCGGGCACATTGAGCGCGCCTACGAGTTCGTGCAGCAGACCGTCGCCCACGGCGGCACCATCCTCTTCGTCGGCACGAAGAAGCAGGCCCAGGAGCCCATCAAGGCGCAGGCCACGCGCGTCGGCATGCCCTACGTGAACGAGCGTTGGCTCGGCGGCATGCTCACCAACTTCGGCACCGTCTCCAAGCGTGTCGCCCGCCTCAAGGAGCTTGAGGGCCGCGACCTCAACGACACCGCCGCGTCAGGCCTCACGAAGAAGGAACTGCTCATCCTCCGTCGTGAGAAGGACAAGCTGTCGCGCCTCCTGGGCGGCATCCGGGAGTTGCACAAGGTGCCCTCGGCCATCTGGGTCGTCGACACCAAGAAGGAGCACCTCGCGGTCAAGGAAGCCCGCAAGCTCGGCATCCCGGTCATCGCGATCCTCGACACCAACTGCGACCCGGACGAGGTCGACTACCCGATCGCCGGCAACGATGACGCGATCCGCGCCGTCGAGCTGCTGAGCCGCATCATCGCCGATGCCGCTGCCGAGGGTCTCATGGCCCGCGCCGCGGTGAAGTCCGGCGAGACCGTCGGTGCGGACGAGCCGCTGGCCGAGTGGGAGCAGGAGCTCCTCGCCGGTGCCGGTGAGGCCCCCGCAGCCGAGGCCCCCGCAGCCGAGGCGCCGGCCGTCGAGGCCACCGACGCCGCCCCCGAGGCGACACCCGAAGCCTGATTCCAGCCCCGTGACGACCCGCAGCATGCGGGTCGTCGCATGTCCCGAAGGATTGCAACATGGCCATCAGTGCCCAAGACGTGAAGAAGCTCCGTGACATGACCGCTGCCGGCATGATGGAGTGCAAGAAGGCCCTCGAGGAGGCCGACGGCGACTTCGACAAGGCCGTCGAGATCCTGCGCATCTCGGGTGCCGCGAAGGCCGCGAAGCGTGGTGCCGAGCGCAGCGCGAACAACGGGCTCGTCGCCTCCTCCGGCAACGCCCTCATCGCGCTGCAGTGCGAGACCGACTTCGTTGCGAAGAACGAGGACTTCCAGGCCCTCGCTGCCCGCATCGTCGACGCCGTCGCTGCGGCCGGTGCCACCTCGGTGGAGGCGGCGCTCGCGCTCGCCCTGCCGACGGGCGAGACCGTTGCCGACGCCATCGGCGCCCTCGCCGGCGTCATCGGTGAGAAGCTCGAGCTCGGTCAGGTGGCCTCGTTCGACGGTGACGTCGCGATCTACCTGCACAAGCGCTCCGAGGACCTGCCCCCGCAGGTCGGCGTCATGGTGGCGTACGCCGGTTCGGCCGACATCGCGCGTGCCATCGGCATGCAGATCGCGGCCATGCGCCCGCAGTTCGTCACCCGTGACGAGGTGCCGGCAGATGTCGTGGAGAACGAGAAGCGCATCGCCGAGGCCACGGCCCGCGAGGAGGGCAAGCCCGACGCAGCCCTCCCCAAGATCGTCGAGGGTCGCGTGAACGGGTTCTTCAAGGAGGTCGTCCTCCTCGAGCAGCCGTCCGTGCAGGACTCCAAGCAGTCCGTGAAGGCCTTCCTCGACGCCAACGGCACGAGCGTCTCGCGCTTCGTGCGCTTCGCTGTCGCAGGCTGATCCAGACCCGGCCGTCCCACCCCTCGCGGCGCGCATGCCGCAGGGCGGGACGGCCGTGGTGTGTCCGACCCAACCCTGGGCCTCGCATCGGGCGGGGCCTGCTGGCAGACTCATGTCCTCGGAGGTGCGCATGAACGCCGAGCCCGAGATCGTCCAACCGCAACTTGAGGGCACCCTCGAGGTCTGGCCCGATGCCCCGGAGGGCGGCTGGAAGCGGGTGCTGCTCAAGTTGTCCGGCGAGGCCTTCTCCGGCGGCGGTGGCCTGGGCGTCGACCCCGACGTGGTGCAGTCCATTGCCCGCCAGATCGCCGCGGTTGTCCGAGGTGGTACCGAGGTGGCCGTCGTCATCGGCGGTGGCAACTACTTCCGCGGTGGCCAGCTGGCCGAGCGCGGGATGGACCGCTCGCGTGCCGATTACATGGGCATGCTCGGCACGGTCATGAACTGCCTCGCCCTGCAGGACTTCCTCGAGAAGCAGGGATGCCCCACGCGGGTGCAGACCGCCATCGCCATGGGGCAGGTGGCCGAGCCCTACACGCCGCTTCGCGCCATCCGCCACCTTGAGAAGGGCCGCGTCGTCGTGTTCGGCGCCGGCCTCGGCGTCCCCTTCTTCTCCACCGATTCCTGCGCGGCGCAGCGCGCGCTCGAGATCAACGCCCAGGTCGTGCTCATGGCGAAGGGCGTCGATGGTGTGTACGACGCTGACCCACGCACCACCCCGACCGCGACGCGCTTCGCCGACCTCACCCACCACGAGGTCCTCACGCGGGGGCTCAAGGTGGCCGATGCCACCGCCATCAGCCTCTGCCAGGACAATCGCCTGCCCATCCATGTCTTCAACCTGCTCGTCGAGGGCAATATCGCCCGCGCCGTCCGCGGTGAGAGGATTGGGACCCTGATCCACACGAGGAGTGCACAGTGATCGACGACATCCTGCTCGAGGCCGAGGAGAAGATGGGGAAGGCCGTCGACGTCGCCAAGGAGGACTTCGCCACCATCCGCACCGGGCGTGCGAGTGCCGCGATGTTCCAGAAGATCTCGGTCGACTACTACGGCAGCCCCACCCCGTTGCCGCAGCTCGCCTCCTTCCAGACGCCCGAGGCGCGCATGGTCGTCATCACGCCCTACGACAAGGGCGCCATGCACAACATCGAGAAGGCCATCCGCGATTCGGACCTCGGGGTGAACCCCACGTCGGACGGCGTGGTCATCCGCGTCTCGATCCCGCAGCTCACCGAGGAGCGTCGCAAGGAGTTCATCAAGGTGGCACGGCACAAGGCCGAGGACTCCCGTGTCACCGTGCGCAACATCCGTCGTCACGCCAAGGACGGGCTGGAGAAGTTGAAGAAGGACGGCCACGTCGGCGAGGACGAGGTGGCGCGTGCCGAGAAGCAGCTCGACGAGCTCACGAAGCGTCACGAGTCGCACATCGACGAGGTGCTGCGACACAAGGAAGCCGAATTGCTCGAGGTCTGACGTTGCAGGATTCCACCGTGCACAGCGGTGGCCGCGCAGGCCGTGACCTGCCTGCGGCCACCGCTGTCGGTGTCGGACTCCTCGCCCTCCTCGCCGGGTCCCTGTTCTGGTTCCGGCCCGCCTTCGTCGCCATCGCGATGTCGGCCTCCCTGCTCGCCGTGCGCGAGCTTGCGAACGCGCTGGCGACCCACGGGCGGCGCGTCGTGCGCCCGGTCGCCTACCCGGCGGCGGTCGTCATCCCCGCCCTCGCCTACGCCTTCAACCCCGAGGTGTCGCTCGGCATCTTCGCCGGCACCGTCGTCGTGCTCGCGGCGGTGCGCCTCGGCCATGGCGCCGAGGGCTACTTCGACGACCTCGCCGCCTCCGTGCTCGTCATCGCCTACGTGCCACTGCTCGTCGGCTTCGCCACCGCCATGAGCGCGGGCACCCACGGTGCCGAACGCGTCATCGCCATGGTGCTGCTCACCGCCGGCAATGACACGGGTGGCTACGCGGCGGGCGTCTTCTTCGGACGGCACCCCATCGCGCCGTCGATCAGCCCCAAGAAGTCCTGGGAGGGGCTCGTGGGGTCGCTCGTGGCGCAGGCCCTCATCGGTGGCCTGCTCGTGCCGCACATGCTCGACGTTCGACCCTGGCAGGGCATCGCCCTGGGCCTCGTCATGTCGCTCACGGCCACCGTGGGTGACTTCGCTGAGAGCGCCATCAAGCGCGACCTCGGGGTGAAGGACATGAGCCACGCCCTGCCCGGCCACGGTGGCTTCATGGATCGCCTCGACTCCCTGCTCATCAATGCCCTCGTGGCCTGGATTGCCTTCACCTGGATGGGCGTATGACCGAGTCCTGCACTCCCGGCATCGATGCCAATGGCGTCGCTGCGTCCAGCGATGCCGCAACGCTCGGGGCCATGATCCCGGCGCCTGGCGTGGCCGACCTCACCGTGCCGCGTGGTGCGATGCCCCCACGGCACCTCACCGACCTCACCGGCAGTGAGCGACGTGCCGTGCTCTCGGGGCTCGGCCTCAAGGGCTTCCGCGCCGATCAGGTGGGCCGCCACTGGTTC
>JAKALQ010000142.1 GCA_021824095.1 Actinomycetes bacterium | reverse complement strand
GGCGACGAGCGCACCCTTGCCGGCGCCGGCGACCTCGAGGACGAGGCCCTTCTGCTTGAGGGCCATCTCGAGCTCGTGCACCGGCAGCGCGATGTGGAGCACCTCATTGCCCTTGCCGTAGATGACGCCCGGCACGTGACCGGCACGACGCAGACGGCGTGCAGCACCCTTCCCGAAATCGCTGCGCGCTTCGGCGGTGATGGCAATCTGCGGCACGGTCGTACTCCTTCAATGCATGCAACGTGTGATGCCGAATCCCGGTGGACTCAGGCACACTCGGGTCGGGCGTCAACCGCGTCGATGACGGTGTCGAACACCCTCGCCGAGGAACATCCGGATTCTGCCAGACCCACGCGCGTCCCCCAAATCGGCGGGAGACCCTCGGACGGATTCGCGGCCGTATCCCGCTGCCGACTCGACGGCCGCTCGCCATCACGCGCAAGCGCGCACCGACCGCGCGTCCCCCACATCGACCTCAGTCGAACAGGCGCGTGACCGAACCCTCGACGAACACCTCGCGGATGGCCTGCGCGATGAGCGGCGCGGACGGCAGCACGACGAGCTTGTCGAAGTGGTTCTCCTTGGCGATCGGCAGGGTGTCGGTGACAACCACCTTGGTGATCGCCTCCGAGTTCTGCAGCCGCTCACGCGCAGGCGGCGAGAAGATGCCGTGCGTCGCGGTGACGATGACCGCGGCCGCACCGTTGTCCTTGAGCGTCTGCGCAGCCGTGGCGATGGTGCCGCCCGTATCGATCATGTCGTCGACGATGATGCAGATGCGATCCTGCACGTCACCGACCACCTCGAACATCTTCACCTGGTTCGGCACGTCCGGGTCGCGGCGCTTGTGAATGATCGCCAGCGGCGCACCGAGGACATCGGTCCACTTCTCCGCCACGCGCACGCGACCGGCATCCGGCGAGACGACCGTGGCGCGGGAGACGTCCACGCTCTTCTTGATGTAGTCGGCGAGGATCGGCAGCGCGAACAGGTGGTCGACGGGGCCGTCGAAGAAGCCCTGGATCTGCGACGTGTGCAGGTCGACCGCCATGAGTCGATGCGCACCCGCCGCCTTGAACATGTCGGCCATGAGGCGGGCCGTGATCGGCTCACGGCCACGGTGCTTCTTGTCCTGCCGTGCGTACCCGAAGAAGGGGGCGATCACGGTGATGCGCTTGGCCGACGCCCGCTTGAGCGCGTCGACCATGATGAGCTGCTCCATGATCCACTTGTTGATGGGCGCGGTGTGCGTCTGCAGCACGAACGCGTCGCAGCCGCGCACCGACTCCTCGAAGCGCACGAAGATCTCACCGTTGGCGAAGTCGTACGCGGTGGTGGGCACCACCTCGATGCCCAGCTCCGCGGCAACGGCCGCCGCCAGCTCGGGGTGCGAGCGACCCGCGAACAGCATCAGCTTCTTGCGGGTCTGCGCTTCGAGCCCTGTGCTCATCCCTGATCCCTCTCAAGTGCCGCCTGCGCCAGTGTGGCGCTCGTGGTGCCCTCGCGTCTGCGGAGCACCCACCGGTCGATGATGCGCATGGCTGCGCGTGCCACCGCCAGCGAGCCCGCGGGCACACTGCCCGTGACCACGCTGCCGGCCCCCGTATAGGCGCCGTCGCCGATGATGGCGGGCGCGACGATGACGGTGTCGGAGCCGATGCGCACACCGCTGCCGACGATGGTGCGGTGCTTGGCGACGCCGTCGTAGTTGGCGAAGATCGTGGCCGCGCCGATGTTGGTGTCGTCACCGATCTCGGCATCGCCCACATAGGACAGGTGCGGCACCTTGGAGCCGTTGCCGACGACGGCCGCCTTCATCTCGACGTAGGCACCGGCCTTCGCCTGCTCGCCGAGGACGGTGCCGGGCCGCAGGTAGGTGTACGGGCCGACCGTCGCGCGGGCGCCGATGGCCGCGCCCGTCGCCTGCGACTTCACCACGCTGGCGGCCGCGCCGACGCGGCAGTCGCGCAGCATGGTGTCGGGCCCGACCACGGCACCCTCGTCGATGTGGGTGGCGCCCCGCAGGAACGTGTTGGGCTCGATGACGACATCGCGTGCGATGGTGACGCTGTCCTCGATCCACGTGGTGCCGGGATCGATGATGGTGACGCCGGCGCGCATGTGGCGCTCGTTCACGCGGTCGCGCAGCAGCCGGGACGCGACCGCGAGCTGCACGCGATCGTTCACGCCCATGACCTCGTCGGCGTCGGCGACGACGGACGCGGCCACCCGGTGCCCGTCGGCCCGCAGGATGGCGAGCACGTCGGTGAGGTACTCCTCGCCCTGCGCGTTGTCGGTGGTGAGGCGGGTGAGCGCACCGCGCAGGAGCGCGAGGTCGAAGACGTAGATGCCGCTGTTGAACTCGCGGATGGCGCGCTGGTCGTCGGTGGCGTCCTTGTGCTCCACGATGCCGAGCACCCCACCGTCCGCCCCGCGCAGGATGCGTCCGTAGCCGCTGGCATCGTCGATGACGGCGGTGAGGACGGTGGCGGCCGCCGACGCATCGACGTGCGCGCGATGCAGGTGGTCGAGTGTCGCGGACGTGA
>JAKALQ010000059.1 GCA_021824095.1 Actinomycetes bacterium | reverse complement strand
GGTCGCCGCGGCCGTCTGGTCGTGGGACAACTCCCGCGACCGTCTCCTCGTCGCTCGAGCCCTCAGTCTGACGCTGGACTAGGTCGGGGATGCCTTAGGGCAGGCGAGAGAGGCTCTCAGGCGGGCAGGATCAGGGCATTGAGCGTGTTGCGCGGCTTCTCATCTGCCAGTTTCGCGTAGACCATCGTCGTCGCGATGGATTGGTGGCGCATCAGGGCCGACGTCGTAACGATGTCACCGCCCGATGCCGCCAGCGCCTTCGTCGCGAAGTAGTGGCGGCAGGCGTGAAACGATCCGGGCACACCAAGCGCGCCCATGGCGGCGCAAGCCTTCCGCGACACTTGATTAGGGTTCAGCGGCCACAGACGCCCGAGCGTCCGGTACGACTGGATCACTTCCACAACGCGAGCATGAGCCGGGACGGTCAACTCATGACCGCCTTTGCCTCGCACCCGCAGCGTGTAGCCATCCGCTGACGATTCGAGGTCAGCGCCGCGTAGTCCCGAGACTTCCATGGCACGAAGCCCTGCGAGGCATCCGAGGAGGAACTAGTCACGGTAGGGCTGTTCGGCTTCTGTGAGCAGGATGCGCACCTGCTCATCCGTCAGCGGGCGCGGAAGCGACTTCGTGCGCTTGATCGTGGGGAGATCTTTCGTCGGATCATGGCTAACGACACCGAGCGCCAGCAACGTGCTCCACAGGCTGCGCAATTGCTCCACATAGGCTGCCCGCGAATTGGTGCGATTGGCCGCGAGGACGATCTGCTGCAAGTGCTCAATGGTCACCGCGTCCAGACTTCCAGCGAGGCGATCAAGGCGCCGGAGTAGAGCGCGATGCTGCTCCCAGACTCGCCACGAGTACCCGCTGGCGTTGTAGCGGTCTGCGACACGCTGCTCGATATGGTGAAGGTCCACGGCTTGCCCCCTGCTGTCCGTTCAGTCGGGGATATTACGCGCATAGAGCAGGCCGCCGCTACGCATAAACCGTTGCTACGCATAGCGTTTTGGCCGTCCCTAGTCCGCGACTACCTCGACTGACCCACCCATGCGAAGGGCCCCACCGGATCTCCGGTGGGGCCCTTCGCATGCCTGCGGATGACGGCGGTGGATCAGACCTCGCGCACGTCGAGTCGATGGGTCTCGTCGTGGATCTCGACAGCGCTCGCCTGCAGTCCGGCGGAGAACTTCGAGTAGTGATGCGCGCAGAAGAGCAACTCGCTGCCGGCCTTCAGCACGACACGCACGTAGGCCTGCGCGTTGCAGCGGTCACACCGGTCAGACGCGGTCAGGGGCGTGGCGTCAATCGTGGTCGTCATGGTGGCACCTCCGTTCACATTCTCAGCAACGATTCTGGTGCCTCGCGATATTCCGCACCAAGTCGGCGTGTCGCCGGTGCGGGCTTCCCAGCGAATCCTGTCTATCCTCGGGCCGGACCCACAGGAACGAGGAGCGCATCGGTGGCAGGCACGCGGGCGGCAACGGAGTACTCGGCCAAGCACCTTGCCGTGCTCGAGGGGCTCGATGCCGTGCGCAAGCGCCCGGGCATGTACATCGGCTCCACGGACGGCCGGGGGCTCATGCACTGCCTGTGGGAGATCGTCGACAACGCCGTCGATGAGGCCCTCGTGGGCTTCGCCAAGCGCATTGACGTCCTGCTGCACCCGGATGGCTCCGTTGAGGTGCGGGATGATGGCCGTGGCATCCCCGTCGACGTGGAGCGAAAGACGAAGCTCACGGGCGTTGAACTCGTCATGACGAAGCTGCACGCCGGCGGCAAGTTCGGTGGCGGCTCGTACGCCGCCTCCGGCGGACTGCACGGCGTCGGTGCGTCCGTCGTGAACGCGCTCTCCGAGCGCCTCGACGTCGAGGTCGATCGCGAGGGCAAGACCCACGGCATGTCCTTCCGACGCGGCGTTCCCGGGCTCTTCGCCGACGCCACCCCATCGTCCGAGTTCACTCGCCAGTCCGGCCTGCGCGTGGTGGGCAAGGCGGCGAAGGGTGCCACTGGCACGCGCATCCGCTACTGGTCGGATCGTCAGATCTTCGATCCATCGGCCACCTTCGACACGGAGGCCCTGCGCGAACGCGCTCGACAGACCGCGTTCCTCGTCCCCGGCCTCGCCATCCACCTGCAGGACCTGCGCGTGCCCGAGGCGCCGACCGAGGAGACCTTCCGCTTCGACGGTGGCATCGCGTCGTACTGCGAGCATCTGGCGCAGGACGAGCCCGTCACGAACATCGTCCGCATCAGCGGCTCCGGGCACTTCCACGAGACCGTGCCGATGCTCGACGACAAGGGGCACATGGCGCCCCAGGAGGTCGAGCGGGAGATGCAGGTCGACATCGCCCTGCGCTGGGGCACCGGCTACGACACCGACGTGCGTTCCTTCGTCAACATCATCGCCACCCCGAAGGGCGGCACCCACCTCGTGGGGTTCGAGCGCGCCATGGTGAAGGTGCTGAACGAGCAGTTGCGTGCCCAGCGGGCACTGCGCGCGTCCGAGGACAACGTGACGAAGGACGATGTGCTCGAGGGCATGACGGCGGTGGTGACGGTGCGCCTGCCGGAGCCGCAGTTCGAGGGCCAGACGAAGGAGGTGCTCGGCACGCCCGCGGCGACGAGGATCGTGGCCGCCGTCGTGCAGCGCGAGCTCACCAACTGGTTCACCACGCCGCCGCGCGGCGACAAGCAGTCGACGAAGCTGGCGTTGGAAAAGGTTGCGAACGCCATGCGCACGCGCGTCGCCGCCCGCGCCCATCGGGATGTGCAGCGTCGCAAGACGGCGCTGGAGTCGTCGGCCCTGCCCGCGAAGTTGCGCGACTGCCGCTCGGACGACGTCGCCCGCACGGAGCTGTTCATTGTCGAGGGCGACAGCGCGCTCGGCACGGCGAAGGACGCGCGCAACTCCGAGTTCCAGGCCATCCTGCCGATCCGGGGCAAGATCCTGAACGTGCAGAAGTCGTCGCTCGCCGACATGCTGAAGAACGCCGAGTGCGCGTCGATCATCCAGGTGATCGGCGCTGGTTCGGGGCGCACCTTCGATCTCGAGCAGGCCCGCTACCAGAAGATCATCCTCATGTCCGATGCCGACGTGGATGGGGCGCACATCCGCTGCCTGCTGCTCACGCTCATCCACCGCTACATGCGACCCCTGCTCGACGCCGGACGCGTGTACGCCGCCGTGCCGCCGCTGCATCGCATCGAAACCGTGGCGTCGGGACGGCAACCCGCCGAGGTCATTTACACCTACAGCGATGCGGAGATGCGCGACACCCTGCAGCGCCTGCGCGCCGCCGGCCGCCGCTGGCGTGATCCGGTGCAGCGCTACAAGGGCCTCGGCGAGATGGACGCCCACCAGCTGCGTGAGACCACCATGGACCCGCGCACCCGCTCACTGCGCCGGATCACGATGTCCGATGCCGCAGGCGCGGAGGCGGTCTTCGACCTGCTCATGGGCAGCGATGTGGCGCCACGCAAGGAGTTCATCGTGCAGGGTGCAGCCGATCTGGATCGGGCTCGCATCGACGCCTGACGTCGTCAATAGCCTGCGCGGGCCGCGCGCTCGACGACGTCCGCCCGCCCGTGGGCACCAAGCATCGTGGACATGGCCGCGATGTCAGCCTTGATCGTGCCGACGGCGAAGCCGAGCTCAGCCGCGATGGCGGCATTCGTGCGGCCGCGGCGCAGCCCGGCGAGGATGCGCTGCTGGCGCTCGGTGAGGCGCAGGGGCGCCGCATGGACGCTGGTGGTCGTGGGAATGGCGAGCGTGTGCATCCACAGTGCGACGGCGTCGGTGCCCCCACCGAAGGCCTGGTGGAACACCGCGTCCGCCTGGTCCTCGATGCGGACGCTCATGACACCGATCGTCGCCGTGTCGTGGCGGATCGCACGGAACTCGTAGTGCCCGGACGCCGGAAGGGCGACGCCGGCCATGAGGGGATGCTCCTCGGCAAGGTGCGCGCCTGCGCAGCCGTGGGCCACGCCGGTGCGCAGCACGTCCGCCGGTGGCAGGGCGGTGGCTGGGTCGATGTGGCGCAGGCGACGTGCCTGGGTGGGGGTGAGTCCGTGGCTGCCGAGCATGCGCAGCTCGCCTCGGTCCACGACGTGCAGCAGCACCATCGAACAGCGCCACGGCTGCAGGATCCCCGTGGCGATCCAACGGGCGACGGCATCCGGTTCGGGCGCTGCGACGAGCCCCGCGAGCAGCGCGGCGAGGCTGGCCTCGGTCCGCTCCACGCCGTCCCCCCTTCCGCGTGCCAAACGGTGGCACCGGGGCGGGGGAGAAGGCGGGAGGACGACCCCGCGCGACGGGCTATAGACCGGCTATGGCCGCTGTGGACGGGTGGAACGGCAGCAGCAGCCCGGTGTGCACGTCGTACACGGCACCGGCCACGGTGACGCCGGGGTGGAGGAGGGGGAAGGTGCGCACCCGCATGATGTCGGTGGCGAGGGCCTCCTCCTGATCGCGGACCGTGCGGATCTCGAGCGAGCGGGTGTCCATGCCCGAGGCATCGAGGATGGCGGCATGCACCTCTGCCTCGGTGCCGGAGGCCATCTTGCAGTCGGTGTGCGGCATGACGAGCACCCTGGTCACCCCGAGCAGGTGGGTGGCGAGCACGAGTGTGCGGAGGACGTCCTCGGTGACACGCGCGCCCGCGTTGCGGATGATCTTCACGTCGCCCGGCCGCATGCCGACGATCGACAACGGCTCGATGCGGGAGTCCATGCAGGTGACGATGGCCAGGCCCCGCACCGCCCGTCCCGTGAGGTGCGCGTCCTCGAACCGCCTCGCGTAGTCCACATTTGCTGCGAGGACGTCCGTGAACTCGTCAGCGGGAAAATCGGGCACTTGGGCGAGGTCCGTCATGGCGGGATGCTAACGACCCTTGCCCCACATGGGTCCGGCGGTAGCGTTCCACGCATGCAGGAGCACAGGGCCGACCTCGCCATCATCGGAGCCGGCCCCGCCGGACTCTTCGCCGCCTACTACGCCGGGTTCCGTGGCTTCTCCACGGTCGTCGTTGATGCACTCCCGGAGATCGGCGGGCAGGTGAGCGCCATGTACCCGGAGAAGGAGATCTTCGACATCGCGGGCATCCCCGCGATCCGCGGCCGTGACCTCATCGACAACCTCGCGGCGCAGGCCGGGGCCTACCATCCCACCTACCTGCTCTCGCGCAAGGTCGTCGGGCTCGCCCATGGTGATGACGACGTGACGCTCACCACGGACGCCGACGACACCATCGTCGCCAAGGCCGTCATCGTGTCCGGCGGCATCGGCTCCTTCACCCCGCGTCCCCTGCCAGCGGGATCTGAGTGGGCCGGCCGTGGCCTCGTCTACTTCATCCCGTCGCTGCGCGAGCATGCCGACAAGGACGTGGTGATCGTCGGCGGTGGCGACTCCGCGTTCGACTGGGCCTGGAGCCTGCGCGACATCGCGCGCAGCATCACCATCGTGCACCGCCGCGACGCCTTCCGCGCCCACGGGGCGACGGTCGAGCAGGTGCGCAATGCCGGGGTGCGCCTCATCGTGAATGCCGAGGTCACGGCGGTCGACGGCGACGATGTCGTCCGCTCCGTCACCGTGCGCGACAAGGTCGGTGGCGCTGAGGAGACGTTGCCGTGCGACACCCTCGTTGCCGCACTCGGGTTCGTTGCGAACATCGGCCCCATCACCGACTGGGGCCTCGAGCTCGACAAGCGCCACATCCGGGTGAACACCGCGATGTTCACGAACCTGCCGCGGGTCCTCGCCTGCGGCGATGTCGTCACCTACGACGGCCGCGTGCCGCTCATCGCCGTGGGATTCGGTGAGGCAGCCACCGCGGTGAACAACGCGGCACCCCTCATCGATCCTGCCTTCGGCGTGTTCCCGGGGCACTCGTCCGGCGGCAGCGCCGAGTAGGCGTCAGCCTGCGGCCTCCACGACGTCCTGCAGCGGCGTGCCCGTGCCGTCGCGGCGCGGGTTCTGCTCGGGTGCCTCCACCGGTGCGCCCTGTGGGCCGGCAAGTCGCGGCTGCGGGGGCACGATCGCCGCGAAGGTGAGGTGGTCCTCGCCCTTGCGGAACCCATGGCAGCGCACACCGCCGGTGGCACGGCCCTTGCCCGGGTAGAGCGCGAAGGGGGTGCGCTTGATGGTGCCCGGATCCGCTCCCGGCAGGGCCCCGCGTGCACCGGCGATCGTGATGACCTCGGCGTCCGATGGCACCACGGTGAAGCAGATCACCGACACACCGTCGTCGCATGCGATTCCGGCCATGCCGCCAGCGGCCCGTCCCTGCGGACGCACTGCGCTGGCCGCGAAGTGGAGCAACTGCGCCTCGTCGGTGACGAAGGCCAGCTCGGCACCGTCCGGCGCATTGCCCACGCCCACCACGGCATCACCGGGGGCGAGCGTGATGACCTCCCAGGCGGGCTTGTTCACCTGCTCTGGCTGCACGCGCTTCACGACGCCGCGACGGGTGCCGAGCGCGAGTGGCGCGGCGTCGGTGCCGATGTCGACGATGCCGACGATGGATTCGCCCGATTCCAGGCCGACGATGTCGGCAAGCGGCACGCCACCGCGCAGCACCGGCGAACCAGCCGAGTCGGGCAGGACGGGCAGTGAGACGACCCCCGCCCGGACGAGTCGTCCACGATCGGTGACCACGCCGAACTCACCGCGACTCGTCGTGCGCACGATGCCGGTGATGACATCGTGGCGTGCACGCCCACCGCTGCGGGCCAGCTCCTCGGCGCTCCGGGTGCGGGCCACGAGGCCCGTGCTCGACAGGAGCACGAGGCAGGGCTCGTCCGGCACCTCGAGGTCGGTGGCGACCGGCTCCGGCGCCTGCTCGAGCAGGACGGTGCGTCGTGGGGTGCCGTGGGTCGTTGCCACCTGTGCGAGCTCGTCGGCCACGAGGCGTCGGATGCGCCGCTCATCGCCGAGGAGGGTGTCGAGTTCCTCGATGGTGCGCAGCAGCTGGTCCCGCTCCTGCTCGAGTTCGATCGTCGAGAGCCGGGTGAGGCGCCGCAGCGGCATCTCGAGGATGTAGTTGGCCTGGGTCTCCGACAGGTCGAAGACCTCCATGAGGCGGGCGCGCGCCGCGGCGGCGTCGTCGCTTGTGCGGATGACCTGGATGACCTCGTCGATGTTGAGGATCGCGATGTGCACGCCCTCGACGAGGTGCAGGCGGTCGGCTGCCTTGGTGCGACGGAAGCGGCTGCGCCGGGTCACCACGCTGATGCGGTGCGCGATGTAGACCTCGAGCAGCTCCTTGAGGCCGAGCGTCTCGGGGCGCCCCTGCACGAGGGCGACGTTGTTGATGGAGAACTGCTCCTCGAGCGGCGTGCTGCGATACAGGTGCTCGAGCACAGCGTCGGGGTTGAAGCCGGCCTTCACCTCGATGATGAGGCGCAGGCCGCGCTCACCGTCGGACAGGTCGGTGACATCGGCGATGCCCTGCAGCTTCTTGGCCTGCACGAGGTCCTTGATGCGCTCGATGACGCGCTCGGGGCCGACGTTGAAGGGCAGCTCGGTGACGACCAGGGCCTGCCGTCGCGCCGTCACGTGCTCGGTGCGCACGGTGGCACGCATGCGGAAGGACCCGCGACCGTCGCGGTAGGCGTCACGGATGCCGTCGATGCCGATGATGCGCCCACCGGTCGGCAGGTCGGGGCCGGGCACGAAGCGCATGAGCTCGGTGAGCGTGGCATCGGGGTTGGTGAGCAGGTGGCGCGCAGCGGCGATGACCTCACCGAGGTTGTGCGGGGGCATGTTCGTCGACATGCCGACGGCGATACCGCTCGCGCCGTTCACGAGCAGCTGGGGGAAGGCCGCCGGCAGCACCGCCGGCTCGAGCTCGCGGCCGTCGTAGTTGGCGACGAAGTCGACGACGTCCTCCTCCAACCCGGAGGTCATGAGCATCGCCGCTGACGCGGGCCGTGCCTCGGTGTAGCGGTAGGCGGCCGGACCATCGTCGAGGGATCCGAAGTTGCCGTGGCCGTCGACGAGGGGGAGGCGAAGCGAGAAGTCCTGCGCCATGCGCACCATGGCGTCGTAGATGGCGCTGTCGCCGTGTGGGTGCAGACGGCCCATCACCTCGCCGACAACGCGTGCCGACTTCACATGCCCGCGGTCCGGGCGCAGGCCCATGTCGTCCATGGTGAAGAGGATGCGACGCTGCACGGGCTTCAGGCCGTCGCGTGCATCCGGCAGGGCGCGCGAGTAGATGACGGAGTAGGCGTACTCGAGGTACGAGCCCTGCATCTCCGCCGTGACGTCGATGTCGTCGATGCGCTCGACGATCGGTTCATCCGCGGTGCGCTTGGCCACGGCTGCGTTCCTCCTCGGGAGTCGGGGCGACGGCACGCCGGGGCGCACCGTACCGGCCCTCAGATGGGGCGTGCACCACGTTGCTGGACGACGAGGTGGCCGTTGTGGTTGCCCGCGGCCAGGATGTCGGTGATCGGCAGGCCACGCTTCCAGGCCACGATGGCGGCGGCGTCGAATGCGTCGCCGGCACCGAGCGTCGAAATGACGTCCGAGGGCACGGCCGGCACGGTGATGAGGTGGTCGTGCTGCCAGACGCAGGCGCCGTCTGCACCGAGCTTCACGATGGCCAGCGGGAACCGGGCAGCGAGGTCCTGGGCCGCCTGCTCGTGGGTGGTGGTGCCGGTGAGGGCCATGGCCTCATGTTCGTTGCAGATGACGAGATCGATGTCCGCCATGGCCGTGAGCACCGCCTCCGGTCCCATCACCTCGATGAGGCGTGCCGACGCCGGATCGAGCGACACCGAGGCGCCCGAGGCGCGTGCGGTGGCGATGTAGTGCAGGGCGGCCGGCCGGGAGTGCTCGCGCAGCAGGAAGTAGCCGGAGATGTGCACATGGTCACCGGGCTGCACCTCGAGGTCGATGACGTCGAGCGGGAGGTCGGTGTTGGCGCCGGCAGACGGGAACATGGTGCGCTCCCCGTTGGGATGGACGAGCGCGACGACCGCGCCGGTCGGGCCTGAGGTGCGCACGACGCGAACGTCGACACCCTGGCGCACCAGGTCGGCGACGAGCGCGTCGCCGATGACGTCATTGCCGATGGCGCAGTGGAGCACCGGGCGCTCCCCGGCCACCGTCATCCAGGCGGCGACGTTCGCCGACACCCCACCACCGGCGAACTCCACGCTGGCACGGTTGTCGTCACCGAAGGTGATGTCGTCCTCGAGGAAGGTGAGCACGTCCACCATGAGGTCGCCGGCGATGATGTAGCGCATCCCTGCCCTGGCCTCCTGCTTCGTGTGCATCGTCGGACGTGACGCGCGCAGCGGCAGCCCGCCACGTCCATGCGAGCACGCTAGTGGTCGGGGACGCCGACCGCCCGCTGTGGCAGGCTGGCCCGATGCGCGTGAATGCCGGCCTCCTCACCGACGTACCCCCACCGGTGCGTCGCGTGCTCGGCGGCATCGCGATGAATGCCGCAGGCGGCGGCCTCACCCTCTCGCTGCTCATGGTGTACCTCACCCAGGTCCGCGGCATCGCCGTGTCCACCGCCGGGCTCGTGCTGGCGTGGGAGTCGGTCATCGGGCTGCTCGTCATCGGCCCCGTCGGCACCCTCATCGACCGGCTCGGCCCGGTGCGCCTCATGCTGCCGGGCATCGTGCTGCAGGCCGTGGGGGTGGTCGGGTGGTCACTCGTGCACAGCGCAACGGGTGCCTTCGTCGTCGCCACGGCCACGTCGATCACCGGCGCCACGATCTGGCCCTCGCAGAGCACCCTGCTGGCGCAGCTCACCGACCCGCAGGTGCGCGACCGGGTGTTCGGCCTCAGCTTCATGTTCCTCAACCTCGGCTTCGGCATCGGCGGCCTCGTGAGCGCGCTCGTGGTCCGTGACGGGGACGCCACCCGCTTCGAGTGGCTCTACCGCATCGACGGCCTGACCTACCTCACGCTCGCGGCCGCGGTGCTCGCGGTGCGTCGCCATGCCCATGCGGTGCACGCCGGCATCGATCGCACGCAGGAGGACGGCGGCTACCGCGAGGTGCTGCGCGATCGACGCGTGTGGCTGCTGCTCATCGGTGGTGTGGTGATGTTCACCTGCGGCTATGGCGCGTTGAACTCGGGCGTTCCCATCTTCGCCACGACGGAGGCCCACCTGAGCGTCCGCTGGCTCGGCATCATCTTCGGCGCCAACACCTTCGTCATCGTGGCCCTCCAGCCACTCGTCATCCGCTGGGTGCGTGGTCGCTCCCGTGCGGGGATCGCCTCGCTCGTCGGCATCGTGTGGGCCGCCTCCTGGCTCATCACCGGCGCTGCGACGCTCGTGCTCCCGGCACTGGCACTGTGCGTCGCGCAGGCGCTGTTCGCCACGGGCGAGACCCTGTGGGCACCCGTCGGGCCGACACTCGTGAACGCGATGGCCCCGGACGGCCTGCGTGGGCGCTACAACGCCGTGGTGGGCCTGCAGTGGGGGGTGTCCGGTGTGCTCGGCCCGGCCATCACCGGTGCCCTCCTCGGCCAGGGCCTCGGCACCCTGTGGTGGCGCACGATGGCCGTCGGGTGCGCCGTGGGTGCGGCACTGCTGCTCCTGCTGCGACGGGCACTCGACCCGGTGACCGACGGCCGCATGGCAGAATCCCCGTCATGAGTGAGATCGCGGCGCTCCAGCGGGACATCGAGAAGACGGGGTACTACCCGGCACTCGTGGCCGATGCGCTCGACACGGCGCTGGCCGGCGAGGAGATCGTGAGCTACCTGCTGCAGCGTGAGCCGATCTTCGAGCGCGACCAGCTGCACAGCCACGTCACCGTGCTCGCCCTCACGCCCACACGCCTCATCGTGAGCCACGTCGACGAGCACGCGCCTGACGAGACGAGCACCGTGCCCTATGCCACGGCCTCCTCCGAGGCGGTGCGCCTGCAGCGCGTCGACTCCGTCGTCGTCACCCGCATCGCAGCCAATCCCGAGCGTCACCGTCGTGGTGGCACCCTGCGGGAGCTCATGCTCACCATCGGGTGGGGCGCCGTGGCACGCATCGAACTCGAGCCGGCCACCTGCGGTGACCCCCAGTGCGATGCCGACCATGGCTACACGGGCACATCGAGCAATGACGACCTCAGCGTGCGCATCAGCGAGGCCGCGGATGGCGCCGACGTCGTGAAGCGGGCCCTGCAGTTCGCGGAGGCCCTCTCCGAGGCCACGGCCGCGCACCTC
>JAKALQ010000058.1 GCA_021824095.1 Actinomycetes bacterium | reverse complement strand
CGCCCTGCTCGGTGCCGTGATCGGCATCTCCTGCTCAGCTCCCCTCGTCGTCGCCTTCCACGGGCCGGTCATCGCCATCGCCTTGTGGCGCACGGCCTTCGGCGCCATCGCGACCGCGCCGCTCGGGTGGCGACACCGGGACGCCCTGCGTGCACTCGCACGACGCGACTGGGCGCTCATGGCCCTCTCCGGCGTCTTCCTCGCGCTGCACTTCGCCACCTGGATCCCGTCACTGCGCTACACCACGATCGCCGCCTCCATCGCGATCACCGCGACCCAGGTGGTGTGGGCGGCTCTCCTCGCGCACCTCGCCGGGCACCGGGCACCGCGGCGGGAATGGCTCGGGATCGGCATCGCCCTGCTTGGCGTCACGGTGCTGACCGGCATCGACTTCGGGCTCGACCCGGCATCGCTCGTCGGGGACGTGCTCGCGCTGCTTGCGGCCATGCTGGCAGCGTCCTACATGCACGTGGGCCAGCGCGTCCGCACCCGCCTGCCCGCCACCGCGTACACGACGGTCGTGTACACCGCGGCAGCAATCACGTTGGTGCCCGTGCTCACCATCATGGGCGTCCCCTACACGCACCTCGACGCCCACGACTGGTGGATCATCATCGGGATCACGCTGCTGGCGCAGTTGGGTGGGCACTCGCTGATGAACCAGGCGCTCCGCAGCTTCACCGCCACCACGGTGAGCCTCGCGGTGCTCATCGAGGTGCCCGGTGGCACGCTCATCGGCTGGCTGTGGCCGGGGCAGACGCCACCGTGGCAGTTGCTGCCGGCTGCGGTGCTCATCCTCGGCGGCCTCGTGCTCGTGTTGCGCACCGGAACCACCGCCGCGCCATGACCGACGGGCGCGCGAAGTGGCCCGCATGCGGTCCACTCGGCGCAGTACCGGGCCCGTCCCGGTGACCGACAGGGCGCGCACCACTTGTCCGTGGGGCCGAAGGACCCGACCATTCCCCCAACGAAGGGGGTTGATCCGATGAAGATCGCACAGATCCTGGCAACCAAGGGCTCGTTCGTGGCCACCATCCTGCCCGAGGCGAGCGTGAAGCACTGCGTCGACGAACTGCGGCGCCACAACATCGGCGCGCTCGTCGTCTCCAAGGATGGGCACGACATCGAGGGCATCGTGTCCGAGCGCGACATCGTGCGCCGGCTCGCCGAGTACAGCGGTGAGGTGGCGAACCTCAAGGTGCGCGACATCATGACCACCGACGTCACCACCTGCACCGCCGAGGACTCCGTTGAGGGTCTCATGGCACTCATGACCGAGCACAAGTTCCGTCACGTCCCCGTCGTCGATGAGGCCGGCGCGCTGCTCGCCGTCGTGAGCATCGGCGACCTCGTGAAGCACCGCATCGAGGAACTGCACGACGAGCGCGCGGCGCTCATCTCGTACATCACGACCTGAGGGGGGATGGGAGCGGCGCGTCCTGCTGGATGGGCGCGCCGCACCCTCAGCAGGCGCAACCGCGAGGAGCGACGAGCGGCATCTCCCGCAAGATAGGTGGCGATGCTCACGCGGTGAACGGATGCGCTGTCCGATTCGCGCTGGCACAATCGGGGTATGGACTTCATCGCCGGGCATCCCATCCTCTACCTCGCCCTCATGCTCGGCATCGGCTCCTACCTCGGGCACCTCCGCGTGCGCTCGTTCGGCCTCGGTCCCTCCGCCGTGCTCTTCGTCTCCATCGGCTTCGCCGCCTGGTTCGCGACGCATGGCATCACCATCGATCCGGCCTTCCTCACGGGGTACCAACTCATCGGTGAGTTCGGGCTCGCCGTGTTCGCCTACCTCATCGGAGTCTCGTCGGGGCCGGCTTTCTTCGGTTCCCTGCGGACGGCCTGGCGCCCGGTGCTGTCGGTAGTCGCGGCCATGCTCGCGGGTGCCGTCGTCGCCGTGGGCCTCGGCAGGGCGGCCGGCCTGCAGGTCGGCATGATCTCGGGCCTCTTCTCCGGCGCTCTCTCGAACACCCCGGCGCTCGCGGCCGCGGCGGCCGCGGCACGCACGCCTGAGCAGGCCGCGCAGATCACCGTCGGCTACTCCCTCACCTATCTCGGGGGCGTGCTCGTCATGCTCGCCGCCGCATGGTTCATCACGCGCGACCTCGAGGAAGCGGCACGCGAGGCCGAACACGACAACATCGAGCTCGTGCATACGTCCATCCGCATCGACCGCGAGGGCCTGCGGACGCTTGGCGAGTACGTGGCCGAGTTCGACAACCGCATCGTCTTCTCGCGCTACCGCCACAACCGCATCGTCACCATCGCGCTCGATGAGCACCGACCGGTGCCGGGCGACATCGTCACCTGCATCGGACCCGAGGACGTGGTGCAGCAGGTCGTGGCGTTGATGGGACACGCATCGACGTTGCACCTGCCGCTCGATCGCAAGGACGTCGACTTCCGTCGCATCCTCGTCACGAGCAAGCAGGTGGCCGGACGCACAATCGGCGAATTGAACCTGGGGCATCGGTACGGCGCCGTCGCCACGCGTGTGCGGCGGGGATCGCTCGAGGTGCTCGCCACCGACGACCTCACCCTGGCCCTCGGCGACCGGGTGCGCGTCACGGCGTCACAGGAACAGTTGTCGAAGGTAGCGAAGCTCTTCGGCGACCAGGAGCGCGAGTCGGGCGACATCAACCCCATCTCCCTCATGGTGGGGCTCACCCTCGGCATCATCGTCGGCGCCATTGCGGTGCCGTTGCCGAACGGCATCCACCTCATGCTCGGCAATGCGGGTGGTCCCATCGTCGTCGGCCTCATCCTCGGGCGCCTCCAGCGCACGGGGTCACTCGTCTGGACGGTCCCCTACGCGGCATCGGCCGCCATGAGCGAGCTGGGCCTCCTGCTCTTCCTCGTGTTCGCCGGCACCAAGGCGGGCACCGCACTCGTGACGGCGATGGGTGGAAGCACCTGGATCACGGTCGTCGGGATCGGCGTCGTCGTCGCGGCCGTGTCCGCGCTCGTGCAACTCGCCCTCGGACGCCTGCACCACACGAGGACGGCGGCGCTGGCGGGCCAACTGGCCGGGTCGCACACGCAGCCCGCCGTGCTCGTGTTCGCCAACGAGCGTCTGCGCTTCAACCCCAACGTGAATCTGGCCTACTCCTTCGCCTACCCCACGGCCATGGTGACGAAGGTGCTCATCGCGCCGTTGATCGTCCTGTTCCTGCACTGACGCCGGTCACGGCACGCGCCCCTGCTCGGATGCACGTCAGGTGACCATCGCGCGGGCACCTGACGCGAAATGGTCCGTCAGCCGAGCACCTCAGCGACGGGCAGATAGGACAGGCCGTGTGCCTCGGCGACGGGGCGCTCGGTGATCTGCCCGCCGAAGACGTTGAGCCCCTTGGCCAATGCCGCATCGTCGCGCAGCGCCTGACGCCAGCCCTTGTTCGCCAGCGCCACCGCATACGGCAGCGTCACATTGGTGAGCGCGTAGGTAGACGTGTGCGGCACCGCGCCGGGCATGTTGGCGACGCAGTAGAAGACGCTGTCGTGCACCATGTAGGTCGGGTCAGCGTGCGTGGTGGGACGCGAGTCCTCGAAGCAGCCGCCCTGGTCGATCGAGATGTCGACGAGCACCGACCCGGGCTTCATGCGGCGCACGAGGTCATTGCTCACCAGTCGTGGCGCCTTCGCACCCGGGACGAGCACCGCACCGATGACGAGGTCGGCCTCGAGGCAGGCCTGCTCCACTTCGTAGGAGTTCGACGTCACCGTCTGGATCTCACCGTTGAACTGCAGGTCGACCTGGCGAAGGCGTGCGACCGACTTGTCGAGCACGAGCACGCGCGCCTGCATGCCATGGGCGATGAGCGCAGCATTGAGGCCCGCCACGCCCGCACCGAGGATGACGACGGTGCCGGCACGCACACCCGTGACGCCGCCGAGCAGGGTGCCGCGTCCGCCCGCAGCGCGCATGAGTGCGGCAGCGCCCACCTGCGGGGCGAGCCGACCTGCAACCTCGCTCATGGGCGCGAGGAGGGGCAGCGAATGATCGGGCAACTCGACCGTCTCGTAGGCGATGGCGGTGACGCCACGCTCGATGAGCGCATCGGTGCAGGAGCGGGAGGCCGCGAGGTGCAGGTAGGTGAAGAGCGTCTGCCCGTCGCGCATGCGGTGGTACTCCTCCGCAATGGGCTCCTTCACCTTGAGGATGAGGTCACCGGCCTCCCATACCGCGTCGGCGGACGGGAGGATGCGCGCCCCGGCGGCCGTGTACTCGGCATTCGTGATGGACGAGCCGACGCCGGCCCCATCCTCGATGACGACCTCGTGCCCGTGGGCGACAAGCTCGTGGACGCCCGCCGGCGTGATGGCCACGCGGAACTCGTTGTTCTTGATCTCCTTGGGGATACCGACGCGCATGAGATCCTCCTCGCTGTTGAGAGGATTGTGAAGAATCGTCGCCCAATACGCCATAGTGCTGCAGATGATTCTGTAGATTCGGTTCATGTCCTCGCATGATTCAGGTCAAACCGCTTCGTCGACGGCCCCGTCGAATATCGTTCGGGCCCTCGACGCCACCGATCGGGCCATCGTGCGGCTCCTGAGTCGCGACGGGCGCATGGCGAACAACGCCCTCGCCGACGCGGTCGGCATCGCACCGTCCACCTGCCTCGCCCGCGTCCGTGCGCTCGTCGAGCGGGGCATCATCCGCGGCTTCCACGCCGACATCGACCCGGCCGCCGTGGGCCTCGGCATCCAGGTCCTCATCGCCGTGCGCCTCCAGGCCGACGCGCGCGCCCACATCAGCGACTTCGCCCGCGACATGGCCGGGCTGCCCGGCGTGATGAACGTCTTCTTCCTTGGTGGCGCCGACGACTTCATCGTGCACTACGCGGCAGCGGACACCGATGCGCTGCGTGACTTCGTGGCCCGGCACCTCAGCCGACGCGACGATGTTGCGAACACCGTCACCAACCTCATCTTCGAACACACGCACGCTGCCGCCCTCGCATGAGGAGGGCGGCCGGGACTAGAGCGCGTTGCGGGCGATGACGTCGGCGTACCAGCGCGCTGAGTCCTTGAGCGTGCGCCGCTGCGTCGCGTAGTCGACGTGCACAAGTCCGAAGCGCTTGGCGTACCCCAGGGCCCATTCGAAGTTGTCGAGCAGTGACCACTGGAAGTAGCCGCCGACGTCGGCACCGCGATCAATCGCATCGCCGACGGAGGCAAGGTGGGCGCGCAGGTAGTCGATGCGTCGCGTGTCACGCACGCGCCCATCCGCGTCCGGCCCGTCGTCGTAGGCGCACCCGTTCTCGGTGATGAACATCTGCGGCAGCAGGTCCGCGTACTCGCGCGTCCAGCGCACGAGGAGGTCGCCGATGCCCTGCGGCGTGATGGGCCACCCCATGTCGGTGGTGGGGCCGACCGGCGCGTTCTCGGGCACCCCACCGATGAGGGCACCGACGATGTCGTACTGCTGATCAACGGGGTTCGGCAGTCGGTGGCCGATGCGGGCATTGAAGTAGAAGTTGATGCCCAGCCAGTCGATGGGCTGCACATCGAGGTCGCCGGGCTGCACGACGGAGGCGAGGTGGTCGCCGTAGACCTCGTACGCCAACTCGGGGTAGCGGCCGCGGAGGATGGACTCCATCCAGAAGAGGTTCTGGTTCATGTCCTGCACGGCAGCGGCACGCTGCTGGAACGGGTCGCTGATGTCGTCGACGTCCGGCAACGCCTGATTGAGCACCGGGCCGATGAGCGCCCCCGGCACGACCTCGCGCAGTGCGCGGGTTGCGCGATTGTGGGCAACGACCGTGTGATGCGCCGCCGCCACCGCCTGCCCGATATCGGCGATGCCCGGGGCATGCACACCGGTGCCGTAACCGAGCCAGGACACAACCCAGGGCTCATTGATGGGAGCGAATCGCTTCACGCGATCACCGAAATGCTCTCCGACGGCGCGCACGTATGCCTCGAAGGGCTCAAGGACCGAGCGGGACGGCCAGCCGCCGGCATCCTGCAGCGGCTGGGGCAGGTCCCAGTGGTAGAGCGTGGCCACCGGTTCGATCCCGGCCTCGAGCAGCCCGTCGATGAGACGGTCGTAGAAGGCGAAGCCGCGCGGCTCGAGTGCGCCCGTCCCGGCGGGGATGAGGCGTGGCCAGGCGAAGCTGAAGCGGTAGGCCCGCACACCGATCTCACGCAGCAGGCCGAGGTCCTCGGGCCAGCGGTGGTAGTGGTCGCAGGCGACATCGCCGGTGTCACCGTTGAGCACGCGTCCGGGGGTGTGGCTGAAGGTGTCCCAGATGGACGGCCCGCGGCCGTCCTCGGTGGCGGCACCCTCGACCTGGTAACTCGCGGTGGCGGCTCCCCACAGGAACCCGTCGGGGAACGTCATGGCACACCATCCCTCACGCGGACGGACGCCGCGGCGCACCCGATGATAGGCGGCTCCGGTGGCGCTACAGCGCCACCCAACCGCCGGGCACCATCTCGTCCGCCTGCTCCGGGCCCCACGAGCCCTGGAAGTACGGCAGCACGCGTGCCTCACCGTTGAGCACGTTGCCCAGAATGCGCCACGACTCGAGCACCGAGTCGATGCGCGTGAAGCGGAAATGATCACCGTCGATGGCCGCCGCGAGCAGGCGCTCGTAGGCCTCCTTGCGCACACCGAGCGCGGAGCTGAACTCCACCGTGAGCCGCACCGGCACAGGTGACAGGTCATACCCCGGCGCCTTCGCGAGCAGCTCGATGTCGACGCCGTCGTCCTTGCCCATGCGGAAGCGCAGCAGGTTCGGCCCGGGCGTGGGCGCACCATCGTCGCCGAACAGCTGCCGCGGCGGCTGGCGGAACTCCACGATCGCCTCGAGTGAGGTCTGCGCGAGGTGCTTGCCGGTGCGCAGGTAGAAGGGAACGTCCGCCCAGCGCCAGTTGTCGACGAACATCGTGGCCGCGACGAAGGTCTCCGTCTGTGACGCGGTGGCGACACCCGGCTCGTCGAGGTAGCCCACGTACTGGCCGCGCACCACGTCCTCGGGATCGAGCGTGCGCACCGCGCGCAACACCTTCTGCTTCTCGTCCTGCAACGGACCGTCGGACAGGTCCGCCGGCGGCTCCATGGCAAGCAATGAGAGCACCTGCAACAGGTGGTTCTGCAGCACGTCGCGGGTGGCGCCGACGCTGTCGTAGAAGGCGCCACGACCCTCGACGCCGAATGACTCGGCCATCGTGATCTGCACGCTCTTGATGTAGTTGCGATTCCACACGGGCTCGAACAGGGTGTTGGCGAAGCGGAAGACGAGGATGTCCTCCACCGACTCCTTGCCGAGGTAGTGGTCGATGCGGAAGATCTGCTCCTCCGGGAGGATGCGCTCCAGCGACTCCTGCAGGTGCTTGGCGGACTCGAGATCGCGACCGAAGGGCTTCTCAACGACGACGCGTGCGTTGCGCGTGCAGCCGACGGCGGCAAGGCCACTCGTCACCTGCTCGAACAGCGACGGTGGGATGGCAAGGTAGAAGACCGCCCCCGCCTTGCCCTCGAGGGCAGTTGCGAGGTCGCGGTACACCTGCGGGTCCTCGTAGTTGCCGACCACGAGCGAGAGCTCATCGAGCAGCTTCGCGAGGACCGTCTCGTCCACGTCGGACACGTTGGTGCGGATCGCGCTCTCGGCGTTGGCCAGGAACTGCGCCCGATCCCATCGCGTGGAGGCGACGCCGATGACGTCAACGCCAAGCTCACCGCGCCGCTCCATGTGGTACAGCGCGGGGAAGAGCTTCTTCTTCGCGAGGTCACCTGTCGCCCCGAAGAGCACGAGTGCGTCTGCGCGCATCGTCATCACCGTCCCTCTGGCTTCGGGGCCTCTGCATGGCCACCGAACTTGCGTCGCATGGCGGAGAGCACCTTGTTCGCGTGCAGGTCATTGCCGCGCGAGGCGAAGCGACCCATGAGTGCCGCACTCAGCACCGTGGCAGGTACGCCCGCGTCAACTGCGGTGTTCACCGTCCAGCGTCCCTCGCCGGAGTCCGCAACCGAGCCGGTGTAGCCGTCGAGGTGCGGATCCTCGACGAAGGCCTGGGCCGTGAGGTCGAGCAACCACGAGGCCACCACGGAACCCCGGCGCCACACTTCGGTGATCGCTGCCAGGTCGAGGTCGTACCGCGTCTCATCGACGCCGCCGACACTCGTCGGATGTGCGATGCCCGCACGTGCAGCCTCGAGCAGGTTGAGTCCCTCGGCGTACGCGGCCATGGCGCCGTACTCGATGCCGTTGTGCACCATCTTCACGAAATGCCCGGCACCCACAGGGCCGCAGTGCAGCCAACCGGCCTCCTCGGGCCGTGCGTCACCGGTACGGCCGGGGGTTCGGGGTGCGGCCGCAAGGCCTGGTGCGAGTGCGGTGAAGACGGGGGCGAGTCGGCCGACGACGTCTTGGTCGCCACCGATCATGAGGCTGAAGCCGCGCTCCAGGCCGTACACACCACCGCTGGTGCCGACATCCACGAAGTTGATGCCTCGCTCACGGAGCCATGCAGCGTTGGCGATGTCATCACGATAGAAGCTGTTGCCACCGTCGATGATCGTGTCACCCGCGGTGAGATGCGCGGCAACATCGCGGATGGTCTGCGCCGTCACCTGCGACGGAACCATGACCCACACCGTGCGCGGTGTCGGCAGCGTGGCGATCTCGTCGAGTGAGGTGAGCGTCGCGAATCCGTCGGCCGCGAGTGCTCGCGTGGCGTCGGCACTCACGTCGAATCCGACGACGTCGACGCTGTGCTGACGAAGCCTGCGTGCGATGCCCGCACCCATTCGGCCGAGGCCAAGCATGAGGATCTGCATGATTCCTGCTTTCGTGTGCTCTGCAGGGTCAACTCAGGGACGCGGTATGCGCATTCCCGGGATGACGTCGGTGAGCAGTTGGACGTGGACGAGGTTGGCGAGCTGGACGACCGGGAGGGACGCGTCATGGCGATCCGCTCGGCTGATTGCCTCTGCCTTCGAGGTACCGAGACCGAGCACCAAGCAAGTGCGGGTGCGGGCCAATTGCGGCAGAGCGATCGTGGTGCGCACCGATGGTGCCTTGGGAGACTCCCACTCGGCATAGGCAACGGTGCTAAGGGCTGCATGGTTGGGGAAGACGGACGCCACGTGCCCGTCCTCACCCATGCTGAGCACGACGAGGTCGAACGTCTGATCCTCGAGGCTGTTGCGCAGGCGCTGGGCGTAGTCGGCCGCAACGAGGCCGGGATCGATCGGCGGCGTCAGGTGTCGCTGCACGAGCACCTGCGGTGAACGCGGAAGCTGGTCGATGATCGGGGTGTCGTTGCGATCCGTGTCCTCGGGGCGCACCCAGCGCTCATCCGCGATCCAGATGCGGACGACGACGTCAGGGTGGCGCTGCAATGACTCCGCGAGCCGCGTCGCCACATGGGCACCGGAGCGGCCACCGCTGAGCACGAGGTCCGCCGTCCTCCCCTGCTCCTGCGCGGCAGCAAGCGCGATGTCGAACGCACGTCCGACGATGTCGTAGGCGGCGTCCGCATCGTTCAGGTAGCGGATTTCCATATGGTCAGTCTGCCGTCACCTACAGCGGGCCAAGACCGCGGGGCGCAGGAATCACATGGCCTTTACGCAGGTTTGGCCTGCCGTGTGGACAGCATCCCCACGGCAGGCCACCTGACGAACGTCAGGGCAGTGTCTTCGCTCAGCCCTTGATGTCGATGACGAAGCGGTACTTCACATCGCTTGCAACGACGCGATCCCACGCCGTGTTGATGGCGTCCGGGGTGATGCGCTCGATCTCGCTCACGATGCCGTGCTCGGCGCAGAAGTCGAGCATCTCCTGGGTCTCGCGCAGACCGCCGATGCCGGAGCCGGCGAGGCGGCGGCGGCTGTCGAGCAGGTGGTGTGCGTGCACCGCCATCGGCTTGCCCGGCAGACCGAGGATGACGAGGGTGCCGTTCCATCCGAGCAGCTTGAGGTAGGCGTTGATGTCGAGCTCGGCGGACACCGTGTTCAGGATGAGGTCGAAGCTCGCCTCCACGGCACGCATCTGCTCGGCATCGGACGAGACGATGAACTCGTCGGCTCCGAGGGCCAGGGCATCAGCGCGCTTCGACGCCGAGTGCGACAGGACGGTGACGTGCGCGCCGAGTGCATGCGCGAGCTTCACGCCCATGTGGCCGAGGCCGCCGAGACCCATGACCGCAACACGCTTGCCGGGGCCGGCGCCCCAGTGGCGCAGCGGGGACCAGAGGGTGATGCCGGCGCAGAGCAGCGGTGCCGCGGCCGCCGGATCGAGACCCTCGGGCATGCGCAGCACGAAGTCCTCGTCCACGACGATGGAGGTCGCGTATCCACCGAACGTGGTGTCGCCCGTGACGAGGTCACGGCTGTTGTAGGTGCCGACGTTGTCCTTGCGGCAGTAGTTCTCGAAACCGGCCTTGCAGGCCTCGCACTCACCGCAGCTGTCGACGATGACACCGACGCCGACATGGTCGCCGACCTTGAACTTCGTCACCTCGGCGCCGACTGCAGTGACATGGCCCACGATCTCGTGACCCGGCACGACGGGGAGGAGTGGCTGGCCCCACTCACCGCGCGCGGTGTGGATGTCGGAGTGGCACACGCCGCAGTAGTCGATGTCGACCACGACGTCGCGCGGCCGGGGATCCCGACGCTCGATCTCGAGGGACAGAATGGGGGCTCCAGCCTCTGCGGCACCCCACGCCTGCACACGGGTCGTCATGGCTGCTCCAATCGTCTGGTGGCGGTGGCGCCACGCTACCCGAGGCCGGCAGCGGCCGCTGCAGGGGGCACAGCACCGGCGGGACGGCGACGATTTCACCTCGTGGCCGGGCTCCCGTAGACTGCCGCCCGCTGTGCTCAGGCACGGCGCGCCGCCCTAGCTCAGTCGGCAGAGCGTCTCACTCGTAATGAGAAGGTCGTCGGTTCGATTCCGACGGGCGGCTCCACACCTCCCACTTACACCACAAGGTGTTTCTACCTCTCGCCCCAAAGGCCTCCCTGAGTACCCAGCGGATTTGCCGTGGTTTTGCCGCGGTTTCGCAACTGAACTCTCGGCGTCGCCTCAGCAAAGTGTGACGGGGGTCACACAGAATTCCTGCTGTCATCGTTGCAACTCGATTGCAGCGAGACGGACTACCGGCACCTCTCGATACATGAAACAGGCAACAACTCCACTGCCCAACTGCGATCTCACAGACG